>JAZDOF010000169.1:0-8063 GCA_043799015.1 Pseudomonadota bacterium
AGGGGGGATTTACGGTCAGAAGCTAAGACAATGTCCGAGCCCTCAAACGGACATTAATTTCGGCAACAGCGATAATCGAGTAATAGTTACCGGCAAACGGTCCCAAAATCGGCATGCATTCCCGGTAACGTCGAACCGAACACCAGAGCGACCGCCGGTCGCCTACGAAGCCTTCGTCCGACCGAGCAATCACGTCAATGACACGCCCCTGCCGGACGGCAAGACCGGCCTTAAGCCCTATCGACCATATCGGGGATATGTGCCGCATCCGGGTGGCCCAGGCGCCACACGTATTCGCACTCGACCAGGTCCGGGTCGAGCCGGGGACACTCCTTTAGGCGGCAGGCCCTGACAGCGGCTTGTGCTTCATAGTCCGCGCAAACCCCACGGGTTGACCCGTTCAAGATGTTCACAAAGTAAGCCTGGCGCCTTCGACATGACCGGAGCGTAATACGAGCACCAAGCGGACACTCGATCCGGTCCGGCTGATCCTGCAACCACCGTCGGGCTTCCATGGTCATTGTTGACGGCATGATGGTTCCTCCCTTTTTCCTTCAATGCAATGAGCTTCTTGGTCTCTGAAGAGACTTCACCGCAGAGAGCGCAGATGGGAAAGACAAGAGAAAACACAAAAAATAATAGTCGTTTAGGGAATACCGCCTAAACCTGAAAGGGGTCCGCCGAAATGTCGTTACGGTCTTTGATTTCTGCGTCCCTCATTATGGATTCCCTATCCATCGTGATGAACGATTACAAAGAAAGGCGTATTTCTCTTCGTTCTCCGCGGCTGATATCTTCTCTTCTTCCTCATCCGTTCCGGCCACCCGTTACGACGGGGCCCAGGCACGAACAAAGAGGCGGCCGTCCCGCACGCCTACCGGTCCGAGCCCTTGAGCAACGAATTCTGAAGTCGTCCAACGCTTCACCCGAGACCTGCCACCGGCCCGCCGTTTTCCGGGCGCGAAGATTGCCCCGACTTATGTTCCTAATGATGGTGCGGGGACAAACGTTGAACAAACAGGCCACTTCAGCCACCGAATAGATGCCGGAAGCATTTCCGGTCATCATGCCGATTTCTGCATCCCGGACCATGCCGTTGTTTCCTTTCGCCTTCATGATTTCGGCGTTTTGACCTACACCGATCGCGATCCTTGACACGCCGCCGGTGTGGACGTAGGGTTGATGCGAGAAAGAAATGTATGAACCGAATAAGTAGACAGTAGACAACTCTTAACCATTTGTCAAGAACATTTGTTCTCTCTGCCCGGTCAATATGGACGGCACGGTTTTCTATAACGAAATCATACGGTTCAGGAATGAGACCGAAAGCATGGACGCCTTCGCGAAGCGAGCGGGCACCCACAAGACCAGCTTGTACAAATGGCGAGAGGGCAAAGGCGTCACCGACAAGAAGGCCGGAGAGGTTCTGGTTTCCCTTGGTGTTCCGCCCCGCAAGCGTCAGGACATCCTGAACAGGGCCCAGGGCCTTCCGTCACTCAGCCTGGACGCCGGCGGGTTTCCCCTGGTCAGTCGGACTGCGGAAGAAACCGTCGCGGCCTTGAATCGACTCTCGGAGAGGATCAAGGCCGGAGGGCGGCATCACCCTTCCGGGGAACCGCTTGACGTCACTGCCGGCGACGTACTCACGTTCGAGTCCTTGAGACCCGTTCCCTTGTATGAAGGTCGGGTGGGTGCGGGACCGGGTCGGGAGATCCAAGGGGAGCTGGAAGGTTTCACCACGGTGCCGAGTGAAGAGGTACGACGTACGGGAGCCTCGGTTGCCCTCATCGGTCTCCGACTCTACAATATGGCGGATTCCATGGAACCGGTGATTCCTTCGGAATCGATGGTGATCGTCGATCGCGGTCAAGGCCGGGACGCCAAATCTTTCGTAAGCGGGGGCATTTACGCTGTACGCTTGGAAGACGACTCATTGGCCGTGAAGTACGTAAAATGGGATAGGGACCGCTTCATTCTCTTTTCCCACAACGTAAACGCACACACTCCCGTGACGGTGACCTGGACGGACAGCCTGGAAGACATCATCGTGGGACGGGTAGTCCTCTATTACAAAAACGTGAGCGATGTAACGGCCAAAGGGTAGCGATCCCATACGATTGCCGCTGCATACCTGAACGAACATCGCTTGAAAAGGGCTGTGAAATAGGCCGGAGGGAGTCCGCGGAATGCTGGTTGCCAATAGGGTACTGGAATTAAAGACGGAAGGCTTGGACGACTTCCGAGATATAACGCCGAAGCTGTGGGGCGTACTGAAGGAATCGGGCATTAGATCCGGATTGCTTACCGTATTTTGCCCGGGATCTACGGGTGCGATCACGACGATCGAATACGAGTCCGGAGTCCTCAAGGACCTCAAAGATGCTCTGGAACGAATCGCGCCGACTGATCATGAATATGCCCACAATGTGCGTTGGGGCGACGGCAACGGGGTTTCCCACGTGAGAGCCGCGTTGATGAAGCCGTCGTTGACCATACCCGTGGTTGACGGAAGGCTGTGCCTTGGGACATGGCAGCAGGTGGTGTTCCTGGATTTCGACAACAGGCCCCGCACCAGGCGTGTTATGATACAGGTCCTCGGGACCGACGATAGAGAAGAAACCAGCACGGAAGAGTACCAAAGTGAAAGCCCTTTACTTTGATTCCGGAGTGTCCCTGAGAGACATTCCCCTGCGCGATCCGGTTGAGGGAGAGGCCGTTGTTAGGGTCCTCCTGGCAGGGGTCTGCAAAACCGACATCGAGATAACGAAGGGTTACATGGCCTTTCGGGGAGTGCTTGGGCACGAATTCGTCGGTCTGGTCGAGCATGCGGACGATCCGGACCTTAAAGGGCGCCGCGTCGTGGGTGAAATCAACGCGGGATGCGGGAAATGCGCCAAATGCTCGGCCGGAATGGAACGCCACTGCAAAAACCGGACGGTACTGGGCATCGCGGGCAGGGACGGCGCCATGGCCGAATATCTCATCCTGCCGGCGAAAAACCTCGTTCCGGTTCCCCAAGGGGTCTCCGACGAGGCCGCTGTGCTCACCGAACCGCTCGCTGCGGCCCTGGAAATCCTTGAACAGGTTAAGATCGAGCCCCATCGTCGCGTACTCGTCGTCGGCGACGGCAGGCTGGCGTTGATGATCTGTATGGTGTTGCGCCTCACGGGGGCCGATTTGCGGCTTGTCGGTAAACACCCTCACAAGATGGCGGCGGCGAATGCCGTTGGAGTGACGAGCATACCGCTCGACCGTTTCCGCCGATCGGACGACGTGTTCGACGTTGTGGTGGAGGCATCGGGCAGCCCGTCCGGATGGGACCTTGCAGTGCAACGCGTGGAACCGAGGGGCACCATAGTATTGAAGAGCACGTACGCCGGAGGCATGGATTTCAACCCTGCCCCGCTGGTCATCAACGAAATAACCGTAGTGGGCTCCAGATGCGGGCAATTCGCACCGGCACTGCGTCTCTTGGATCAGGGACTTTTGAACCCCTCGTCGCTCATCACCGGCCGCTACTCCATGGATGAAGCCCTGGAGGCTTTCCAAGCCGCACAGGATCCGCGACACATTAAGGTAATACTTCGGATCGCCGAATGATCCGGGGCCATGTACGAGGCGCCTTTGATGCCGAACCCCGACTCGGCCGAAAATGAAATAAAGCTTATGGATACGGCCCGTAAACGGCTCAAATATGCCCACTTTCCCTTCATCGGCAGAGTGCTGGCGGCCGAGATGGGCCGTACGGAACGGGTTCTCCGCGTGCTTGACGTCGGGTGCGGCCCCGGCAACCTGCCGCTGTTGTCCGACACGGGACTGGAGTTCGGTTGGTTCGGGTTGGACCTGTGGCGTCATCAGCTCACGCAGGCGGCTGATAAGGACCTTTACCGAGGCTTGTGCCAGGTAAACCTCGTCCATGGCCTCCCCCTTCGCACCGGGGCGTTCGACGCTCTCATCTGTAATGAAGTATTGATGTACCTACCTAATCATCAGCAATTGCTGGCGGAATTCAACCGCGTCTTGAGGACCGGCGGGCTCGCTTTGGTATACAATCCCATATCTTGGGCGCCTGAGATCACGGCGGTCCTAAGACGGTCCTTGCGCACGTTTCATCAGGAACGCAACTCCGTCTCGTTCGACCGACAAACCGATTGGAAGCCCGCGGAGCGAGCCTGTCGCATCACGTATTACTCCTTGGACTCACTGGTAACCGCAGTTGAAAACGCGGGCTTTGCGGTGGAACAAACCGTCGGGTTTCGTTTGTTCCGCAATAGGGTCAGACTCATGAACAGGCTGGAAAACATAGAACAATATCGCGCAGTTATCGGATCAATAGCCGGGCGGTATCCGCGTATGGCATCCGATGTCTTGGTGGTCGCGCGGAAGAGTAAGGACGGGTGAACCAGGGGCATTACCCGGCGCTGTTGATTACCATCTTTGAATCTTGGTGACTTTGCGGTTTGATTTTGCGGGTCCGGCAAAAGGGTCGGGCATAAGGCTTCCGGTATTACTTTGACAGGATTTAGCTTTCGACGAAGAGGTGCGGTTGGTCTGGAATTTGGGTCTCAACTCCCGTTTCCGAGTGCAACATGCTATATTGAAATAGGCCCGTGAACAGGCGATGTGGGATGGCCTGCCGCACCGGCGACCGATCATCAATCGCCGCGGGTGTATGCATCCTCCCCGTGACGATCCATTGAATGCGACCTAATGGAGAAGGAACCACGCTTTCGGTCCGACGCTCGACACAAACAGGGAAGAACGCCATGAACGAACCGGAAATCAAAGAAATCATCATCAGAGAACTCCCCGCAATACTCGAAAACGACCCGGATGTGAGGGAAGCGGTTCGTCGTCTTATGGAAGGGCGGTTCGCGGATAAATACCAGACCGAGAGCCGTTTCGATCGGATTCTCGATGAACTGCGCAGTGACAGGGAGGCCGAGACCGAACGTTGGCGAGAAAACGTGCAGCGGTGGGAGAAGAACGACAAGCTTTGGGAGGAAAGCCGGCAGCGGTGGGAGAAGAATGACAAGATATTGGAAGAAAACCAGAAAGCCATCAGGCAATTGATGGAAGAGTTGAAAAAACTGGACAGGAAGCATGACTCGACCATAGGCGCGCTTGGAGCACGTTGGGGGCTCAATTCGGAGAGATCGTTCCGCAATGCGCTCAAGGGCATTCTGGAAGAGCATTTCGGCGTTAAGGTCGAGAACATCACCGACTTCGACGACGACGGAGAAGTCTTCGGCAGACCCGATCAAATTGAACTGGATATCGTTATCAAGAACGGTTTGTTGATCATCTGTGAGATAAAGTCGTCCTTCAGCAAGTCCGATATGCATATTTTTGAAAAAAAGGCGCGATTCTACCAGAAAAGACACAATAAAACGGCGACTCAAATCATGATCATCTCTCCCATGGTTGACCAAAGGGCGAAGGCATTGGCCGAAAAGCTGGGCATAACGGTGTACGGGTACGCCGAAGACGTCGATCCTACCGTGTTTGAGAAGGAATCAACCGGGTGAAGGCAGAGGCCGTAACCCATGAAATACTACAACAGGTGTAGAAGTAACCCGAACCATTGCGAGGGGAGGTCCTGGACTTTGCACAGTGCTCGGCTTCCATCGAGGCAAGGGATGCTGATGGGCCGGACGGGCCCTCGTCCCCGAACCCGTCGTTCTCACCAATAATGTGCGGCGATGACCGCCTATTCCGTCAATGACCGGAAGCTGGTGTTTCAATGACAAGACTGCCCAAATTCTGGGGAATTCATGCAGCGCCTTCGCCGCCCATGAAGGTGATTTTGGGGCTGGTTCCGCTGGTTCTGTTGCTCGCCGGCTACCTGTTCTTCTCCCATACCCGCTTGGCGGAGAATCCGTCCGACAAGATTGCCCCCTCCCCGTCGCAGATGGCCGACGCGGTAAAAACCATCGCGTTCACCTTGGATCGGCGGACCGGCACCTATCTCATGTGGGCCGACACCGTATCCAGCCTCCGACGCATATTTACGGGCCTGGGACTTGCTGCCGTGACGGGACTTATCCTGGGGCTGAACATGGGGGTCTTGCCGGGGGTACGGTCCTTGATGTTTCCCGTTGTCACCGTTTTATCCATTGTCCCGCCTCTCGCCATATTGCCCATATTGTTCATCCTCTTCGGGGTCGGTGAGGTCGGCAAGGTCACCCTGATCTTCCTCGGCTCCATGTTCCTGATAACACGTGACGTTCACTACTCGGTGGATCAAATTCCCAAAGAGCAGTTCACCAAGTCCCTTACCTTGGGGGCATCCCAATTTCAAATCGTTTACCGGATAGTGCTTCCGCAGGTTATGCCTCGGCTCCTCACCGCGGTCCGGCTCTGTCTCGGTCCGGCTTGGTTGTTCCTGATCGCATCCGAGGCCATAGCGTCCACGGACGGGTTGGGGTACCGCATATTCCTGGTGAGGCGCTATTTGGCAATGGACGTGATCATCCCTTACGTCCTTTGGATAACCTTCCTCGGGTTTCTCATGGACGGCGGGATCCGCCTTTTCGTGAGCCGCAAATACCCTTGGTACGGAAAAGAGTAGGAAGGACGGACAATGAGCGACAAGCCCCCGGGAGAATCCTTCTCGTCTTTTACGGTGGAACCGAACGGCAATCCCGAGCTGGTACCCTCCGAACCCAAACAAGATGTTCTACTGCTTATCCACAACGTTCAGAAAGCCTATGGCGAGAAGACCGTTCTCGAAGACATCGACCTTGCCCTTACCGAAGGCGAATTGTGTACCGTCGTCGGACCCAGCGGTTGCGGCAAATCCACCCTCCTGCGTCTCATATTGGGCCAAGAGAGACCTTCACTCGGAGAGGTCCTGATCGACGGGGCCTCCGTGGGTTTCCCAGATCCCCAGAGAGGAATCGTTTATCAGCAGTATTCGCTCTATCCTCACCTGAGCGTTATCGAAAACGTTGTTCTCGGTCCGAAGCTTTCATCCGGACTTATCGAGCGATTCCGGCGCAAAAAAGAATTCCGCGATGAAGCAATGTACTTTCTCGACAAGATGAGACTCACGGACCACTACTCGAAATACCCGCATGAGCTTTCCGGGGGCATGCGGCAGCGGGTTGCGATCGCTCAAGCGTTGATCATGAGGCCGCGAATACTGCTCATGGACGAGCCCTTCGGTGCCTTGGACCCCGGGACCCGTGAGCACCTGCAAGTGTTCCTGTTGGAGGCGTGGGAAGAGTTCGACATGACGGTATTTTTTGTCACACACGATTTGGAGGAAGCGGTATTTCTCGGAACGAGGATTATAGTCCTTTCCCAATTCTACCAGTACGACGCAGAGACAACCGACCGTCCTCGGAAAGGCGCAATGATCGTAGCGGACTTTCCCTTGCCGAGAAGGGCGACTTCCACTCTGGTAAAGCAATCGGCCGAATTCGGCGCATTAATACAGCAGATCCGACGGGACGGCTTTGACCCCAACTATCTGCAACATGTGACGGAGTTCGACTTGCGTCATCCGGATTCTTTCCACACGCTGTGACGGCTCAACAGTAACTATAGTGTCACGCGTTGAGAATTGCGGGAACCCTGAACGGTTGAGTGAATCGAAACAAACATCTGTAGCGACGGGGTTTATAATGGAACCAATCGGCTGTTAGTCCGCGTCCAAAACTTGCCGAACCGCTTGTAGCATTCCCTTAATATTATACGGTTTACCCACAAAGCCTCTTGCCCCTGTCTCAATGGCTTCCTTCGTTTGCCCGTCAGCAGCAAATCCGCTGGCTATAAGAACTCGCGCCTTTGGGTTAATCTTCAAGAGCTCCTCAAGGCATTGCTTCCCACCCATCTCCGGCATCACAAGATCGAGAATGACAAGTGAAATATTTGCCTTGTTTGACCTGTAAAGGTCCAGCGCTTCTTTCCCGTTACATGCGGTAACCACCTTGTAACCGGATCGCTCCAGAATCCTCTTACCCAAGTCTCGTATGAACTCTTCGTCATCCACCAATAGAACCGTCTCAGTGCCGCCCCTGGGAATGGAAGTGACGACCGGCTCAGCGGACGGGGTCCCG
>JAZDOF010000180.1:0-5632 GCA_043799015.1 Pseudomonadota bacterium
ACCCCGAGTACCGGTTATCATACGTTAAGTATATTAGTAGATGGAAGTCCAGTGACAGTCGTACCGACTTATGAGTTTACAGGTGTGACCGATGACCATACCATCAGTGCGACGTTTGGTATTGACAGTTTCACGATTACCGCAAGTTCTGGTGCAAATGGTACAATTGACCCATCGGGTGCAGTTGTTGTCAACTGGGGTACGGACAAGACCTTTACGATTAGTCCGGACACTGGTTATCATGTTGAGGATGTTTTAGTCGATGGTAGTTCAGTCGGTGCAGTCGGCTCATATACATTTACCAATGTTATTTAGTAAATTATCCATCTATTCAACTAATATAAAACACATTTTAACGATGATAATCGAGATGCGTGCCCGTCGCCTTCGGTCGGCCCTCCCCAAAAAGAGCCGATCAAAGACCGAAAAGCAAGAAACAGCGGACTGACATGTAGGGATAAAATGAAGTGAATTTAAGATATTACAGGAATTGTCGAGATCATGTACGCGCTGTCTGACGCGTACGCGCGCTGCACCTTCCAATCATCTCGATAGATAGACTGAAAAGCTCATGACTCGGTCTAGGTATGCCGGAGGGGTAAGCCCGTAGCCCAGCAGACTTCAATATGCATATCCATCGGTTCCGTAGATTTACTACGTACCGGCATCGCTCTCCGCAGTTGTCCCCCCCGGTTCTCTCCCCCTGTTTCCCGTCGAAGACATCTCGCCGCTCTTCAACCCCGGATTCCGCTCGGCGTGATTTCAGGCCCGACGTACCGCCTCCTTGAACCCGAAACGGCTTCGTGCCAATACGGAAGGCCCCAACCGGTCTCGGTAACCGGGCAAGCCCGGAGCCCCTTACGCACCACCGGCAGCGCACGAAGAAATGACTCGCGGAAGGAAGGGTGTAGTTCCGCTGTCACGTCCGAGCGCGACGGATTCCGCGGTTCGGGCGGGACCTGCCACAGGTCGCCGACAGACGGCCGGCCCCCGATCTCGATAGCCCGTCGCCAAGAAAAGGACCGTGCCGTGCCGATACCCGGCCGACCGAACAGCCGGCCCGCCGAACCTGCATCCCGGAGGGCCTACCGCATCCCAAGCGTCAAGCGCGTCCAAGAGGCGAACCGGGTGGTCGTCCGAGGCAACGGTCCCCGGGCGATGCCGAGGACGAGTCGGAAGAAAGCCTATTATTAGTGTATGATGGGGTATGTGCGAATGTACGCACCGGTGGTATGAGTGCTTCTCAACATAACACCTTTTCCATCCCAACGAACACACCGGCTCTTTACAACAATGAGAGTATTTGTCAAGAAAAAAGTGCGTTGATTTATAGCCTTACGCTGGAAACATATAATACGCTTGAGATAGAGCAGGAGGAAAAACCGTTCCCCGACGGCCGAGATCCCAATTCCGCGTACGCCTTGGCATGTCTTTCGCCGAGTGGTATGCTCCGTCGATTATGAAGAGCTATATCCGATACCGCGCCGGCCGCGGAATTATTGATCTTATCAAAGAAGAAGGCCTAAGGCCCGAGCGCATACGCGTCTTCGCAGGTCCCGCCGGCGGGCCCAAATGGTTCGTATCCGTGGGGTTCGACCGCGCCGTCATCAATACGGGTTTGCTCTTACAGGGGCATAAGGTCTTGCTCGCGGGGTCCTCCGCAGGCGCGTGGCGGTGTCTTGCCATCGCGAGCCGGGACCCGTTGAGCGCGTACGAGAGGCTCCGCATAGGCTATTCGCGCAACGTATTCACGGAAAGGGACACGCCGCGGACTGTTTCCGACGCGTTTCGGCGAACGGTCGAGGCCTTCCTAACGGACGAAGACATCCGATCCATTCTCGATCATCCCTCATACCGGACAGCGCTCCACGTGGTGCGCTCCAAAGGGCCGACCGCATCGGAAAACCGCCGAATCGAGGGAGCGGGGATACTGTTAGCCGCGCTTGCCAACGTGTTTGCCCCGCGGGGGATGGACCCGTTCTACGATCGAGCGGTTTTCTTCACCGGGGATCAACCTCCCGGTTTTGTCGAGAAGCGTTTCAGAGGCTTGGGGATTAGACTCACGACGGAAAACCTTCGGGATGCCGCCCTTGCCACCGGCTCGCTTCCCTACATCATGAGGGGAGTATCCGACATTCCGGGAGCGCCTCCCGGGGTTTACAGAGACGGCGGCATCCGAGATTACCAATATAACCAAGACTATATGCCCTCAGACGACGGGCTCACCCTTTTCTTTCACTATCAAGAGCGGATAGTACCGGGCTGGTTCGACAAGAAGCTGAGTTGGAGAACCCCGCCTGGGGGCTCCCTGGACAGGGTGCTCCAGGTCTATCCCGGCCCTGATTTTGTGTCCCTCCTTCCGGACGGCAGGATACCCGACAGAAAGGACTTCATCGAGTTCGCGTCGCGGCCTGCCGAGCGAATTCGGCGTTGGGACGAAGTTTCGGAAACGAGCGAGATACTCGCGACGGAATTCTTCGATCACGTCAATTCGGGAAAGATCCGTAATCTGGTTCAGCCGTTAACGTGACTGGTGTAAAAAACGAATGAATAGGCCTACATGGGATGAATACTTTATGATGCTGGCTAAGTTGGCCAGTGTCCGCTCGACCTGCAATGTTCGCAAGATAGGCGCGGTGATCGTCAAGCGCAACAGGATACTAACTACCGGGTACAACGGCGCGGTTCACGGTGCCCCCCATTGCACCGACCAGGGACCGGACTTCTGCCTGCGAAGATCAATCGGGGCCCATGATTCGGCCAAGTACAATTATTGCCTTTCCAGTCATGCCGAGATGAACGCGGTCAACCAGGCCGCACGTTTCGGCATCTCACTTGAGGGGGCTGCCCTGTACTGCACGTTGGAGCCCTGCAACTGGTGCTTCAAGCAGTTGATCCAAGCCGGCATAGAAGAGATTTACTATGAGGAGTCGTACGACTCGGCCAATAAAGAATTCGACCTGTACTGGCGCCGCGTGATGGAAGGCCATGAGGGGGTCAAGGTATTCCGGCAAGTCGGTGTGTCGGACGCGGTGAAGGAGATGGTTATCGACGTTTTACGCGGATCATCCAAGCGGAATTTGCCCGCCACGTCACCCCACGAGCCCGAGGGAATCGGGTTCGACGTGTTCAAGTTCCCGGCGGGATGGGTCGACGGCCCGCCGAAGAGTGAGGGTTGATGAGAATCGTTGAACTGGAGAAGTTTAGTCCGGAAGACCTTGTGCGGAGACTCCGGGGAGTCACCATGCTCAAGGCCCCGGACGTGAAGGTATACCAAAACGCGTTCGTCTCTTTGGAGCGGATCGCTATTGCCGGCCTGTCGCCGCCTCAGAACTACATTCTTAGGTCTGAACTCAAGAAAGTGCGGGAACTCAAGTGGGCCCTGGAAGAACACCAAATCGACCTGTTTGAGCTTAATGGGTTCGTTCGGATGATATTGGAAGGTCACGAGGAACCCGTGGACCTCTTGCCCCCCGTGGTGGAAGAGTCCATCGAACGCGACGGCAGCGTCCACTTAATAGTAAATGACGGCATGCACCGCGTATACATGGCCTTACGGGAATGGGTCGTTCCTCAGGTGGTCCTGATCCGCGGCATACCCAAACACCTTCCGTACTACGCGTATCCTGTTCCAGGGGGATGGAGCAACGTCGAGGAGCGGGAAGACCTTCCCTCGGGGTACCTCAAGAAGTGGCATCGCATAGAGGATTACCACTCCCTGTACCGGAATTTCAACTCTGCTTTCGAGAATGTGGGAGGACCGCGGCCGTTTTTTATGGAGCCCACGGACAAGAAATGATCCCCCGCCGACCGCCTCCGGAGTTACGTTATCGGGCCGTTCCCCGTGGAAAAAAATCATTGCGTATACGGGTGATATTTCTTATTGTAGTCCGACACCATGCGTCCAAGGGTACTCGTCCGGTCATTCGACCGGGTCGCCGGCCGCACGGACGGGGTCCCGCAATACCAAGTGCAAGAGAATCATGACTGAGGAGTTAGGGCAGCAGTTTTCTGCGAATCTCTTAAGGTTTAAGGAAGGTGGCATATGAGTGGTTTACCACAGGTAAAGTATTCCGGAGCAATTCGCGATATCAAAATCGGGAAACCAGGGCATGAAGTGGTCCTCGGTGGGGAGACCGCGTACAACTTCTACACCTTTGAAGGAAAGATGCCTAACGCACCGAAGCTGGCGCTTCAGGTGATGGACATTGCGCCGGAGGAATGGGCCCCGGCCGCCGTCGAGCCGTTCAAGGACGTCATAAACGATCCCGTTGCTTGGGCAAAGAAGTGCCAGGACGTTTACAAGGCCGACGTGGTTACCCTGTGGCTCTCGGGTACTGACCCCAACGGTAAGAACCTGTCGGCCGAACATGCGGCGGACGTTGCGAAGAAAGTAGCTCAGGCTTTAGATGTTCCCCTGATCGTGTGGGGCGTCTCCAGCGACGACAAGAACACCGAAGTCCTCAAGGCCGTTTGTGAGGCCTGCGACGGCCTCAACGTCATCGTCGGCCCGGTCACGGAGCACAATTACAAGCAGGTCGGAGCCGCGGCAATAGCTTACAAGCATTCCGTCATAGCCAATACCCCCATCGACATCAACCTCGCCAAGCAGTTGAATATTCTGCTTGAGAACCTGGGCGTGCCGGAAGACAGAATAATGATCGATCCCACCACGGGCAGCGTCGGGTACGGACTCGAGTACTGCTATTCGATCATGGAGCGTATCCGCCAGTCGGCCCTCACCCAGAACGATGCCAAGCTTCAGTATCCCATAGTCAACAATATCGCCGAAGAAGTCTGGAAGACCAAGGAAGCGAAGCTTCCCGCGGCCGAAGATCCCAAGTTGGGTGAAGCCGCCACCAGAGGCGTCAATCTTGAAGTGATTACAGCGCTCAGCGCTCTTCAGGCCGGCTCGGATCTTCTTATCCTGAGACACCCGAAGACTCTCGAGCACCTACGAAAGTATATCTCCACCATCATGGAAGCAACCGACCTCGACTCCATGAAGGTGGATATGTCCCTGATCGCAGAGGCCAAGCCGGCCCCGGCAGCAGCGAAGAAGGCGGCTCCCGCGGCGGCAAAGCCCGCTCCTGCGAAGCCCGCGGCGGCGCCTCCGGCCGCTCCCAAGGCGCCGAAACTGGAAGTTGTAAAACCTGCGGCTCCCGCTCCCGTGGAAGAAGCACCCAAACCTGCGGCTCCCGCCGCCAAGGCCGCACCTGCCGATGCCGTCGGCGACACGGACCTGGAGGATCTGGACCTGTCCGAAGAAGACCTCGCAGCACTCCGGCAGATGCTCGGGATGTTCCGAGGGGTTCAGGGATTCTTCGGCGGGATCGTGAAGCTCGTGTCCGGGGATATCAAGTAACCCTATTTCCGCCGAGCATATTACGATCGATTTTAGATAAACCTCGCCTCGCCGGCGACCATGTCCGGCGGGGCGAGGTTTTTCATTTTAGCGTTCACGGATGAATAAAGAATCGACTGCGAGGATACAACGGCACACAGCGAGTGAGGGAAGTCGGTTCCGCCGTTCTCCCTTCAAACTTGCAGAGAGTGTGGGGTAAAGGGCCGTGGGAAAAGACGAGACTTATACTGGTTGCCAAAAGTTTTGTCCGAAACAGCCAAATCCCCC
>JAZDOF010000185.1:0-7227 GCA_043799015.1 Pseudomonadota bacterium
TTCCAAACAGAACCTCGGCCTTGAAGACTACCAGCTCAGAAATCTTTGGGGTATCAAGCGTCATTGGTACTTGATTTTCTTAGCCTATAGCCTACTCGTGTCCGGCCTGGTCGGAATTACCCAAAACGCTCATAAGGGGCACTCAACGTTAGGAAGACTCATCACCGGCACCGCTAGACAAGTATTCGGCGACTTGGTCGATTGGATCGCTCTCCATTTGAATCGAGGGCAATCCACAGAGGCCATATGTCGCATTGCTTACTGATTCTAATTTGGAGTTGGTTGATTCTTTGCTCCCAACAAATAGGGATTACTGTTTTTTGTCGCTTCTGTTGTGCAAGACTTCAGCTAATGATAGTTGTTGGACGAACTTAATTTTTGTGGAGTCGGTTGGTCAGTGATGACGAAATGCTTATTCCCATGCGTCGATCTTACAGTAGACCTCGATTTTGTGACGGTCTGCTGCTCCCCTTTGGGCAGCGAGACCTTGAAGTGATAAACATGATTCGAAATCCTAATGAGACTTCAGCTAAGCTGGATGGCCACGACCGATGGCTGTTTTGTCCCTCGATCGATCTTCTCACAATGGGCCTGCTGTTGGGATTATTCGTATTGATCTACTATTTTCCGGAAGTTCTACCGGGAGACGTGGTGATGTATCTGCACTGCGGTCGATCGCTGCTGGAAGGCCAAATACCGTACGTTGATTTGATCGATGGTAATCCTCCCGCAATCATGTACTTCTCGGTGCTACCTGCCGTTATCTCATCCTTGGTCGGACTTAAAATAACTACGTGCTATTCGCTAGTTGTCACGATCATATTGATTTGGACCACGGTGTTCATGAGACGGCTGATAGCGGGCAATGGCAGTGCGACCGAACGGATTCAAGTGTCGCTGTTTCTGCTCGCCTGGGTGGGGGCGTCGGTTGCCGCCATGGCGACCTACTGCTATGGACAACGGGACCACCTGATTGCCCTTGTGATGTTTCCATATTTGTTGTTGCGTGCCCTGCGCGAACAGGGGCAACCGAGCGTGGGCGATGTCGAGGCCGGTGTCATGGGCGTTGCGGCAGGTCTGGCGTCGTGTTTCAAGCCCCAATACATCGTAATCATTGCTTCCATGGAGATGTTTTGGGCGTTCAAGAAGAAGCCCGTCAAGATACCCACCGCCCCTGAGTTCCTGGGATTAGCTACAGCACTGGTGGTCTACCATGTTCATTTCGCTTTCGTGCCTGAAGAAATGAAGATGGGCATGGTCTCCAAAATGCTGCTTATGCAACGAAGATACGACGTGCTTATGCCTGCCGGCACCTTCGACCTCCTGAAAGCCAAGGCGGCCTTGCTTCCACTAGCTTCTCTCTTGCTGGTTCCAGCGGTGTGGCCCGGGCAATACGGCCCAACCTCCCGGCTGACACGACTCATTCCCACTCTCCTGCCGGCCGTCACAGGGGGACTTCTAGTTTACCTCTTGAGCTCCCGAGGGTTCTGTTATCAGGGCTTGCCGGCGATCACCGGTTCGCTATTGATCATAAGCATTTTCCTGGGATATTACCTCGTACCTCGTCTGTCGGATATGTTGCGGAGCCCCCTCCTCTCAAAAACCTTCCCGCTAAAATCAAGGCACACTGCTGCTGTCTCCATTGCTGGTGTTTCGGCATTAGTGGGGTTGAGCTTCTGTTGGATAAGAATGGACTCCATGATTCTCAAACCCAGCCACTCCATGATGACCGAACGGGCGATCGTTGCGTCGATCATTGAACACACGCGGCCGGGCGACCAAGTGATCATCCTGTCGCAAGCGTTCCCTTTCCCGTGGCCCTTTTTCGAAGAAATCAATAGAAGGCCGGGTACGCGTTTTCTGCACATGCAGTGGTTTCAGCTTTTTTCGAGGGAATTTGAGGTGTTGTCTGCCGCCTATAGAACGGGAAAGGTGCAGGCCCACACGTCTCTTCACGCGGAGAGATTTCTCACGGAGTTGACGGAGGATGTATACCGTCGAAAGCCGGGTTTAATTTTAGTCGATAACTTCGACTGCGGGGATTGTCACGCAAAGATAAATGTCTACGACCTCTGGCGCAGCGCCGCATCGGCAGATGATTGTTTGAAAGGCTACGAAAGGCTCCCTGACGTCATTCTCCCGAATGGATCCATGGCGGTGTTTAGGTTCAAACCCACGACTCTGTTGTGACGCTGGAAAGGCTGTATTCATGTGCGGCATCTTCGCTCTGATCAATCCACCCGGCCTGCACGCCGACCGGACTTTGTGTCGTGCCGCAACCAACCTCCTTATCCACCGGGGTCCCGACGCCCATGGTGAATGGAGCTCTCGGGAAGGAGACATCTTCCTGGGCCACCGGCGGCTTTCCATACTGGACGTGTCGGAACGTTCAAACCAGCCCATGATAAGTGAGCGCGGTAATGTGCTGGTTTACAACGGTGAGATCTACAACTTCCGGGAGTTGAGACGAAATCTGGAAGCTCGGGGATGCCGATTCAAGACCACAGGTGATACCGAGGTGCTCCTCCATGCGCTTGAGGTTTGGGGAAAAGACTGCCTGACCAAGCTGGAAGGGATGTTCGCGTTCCTTTTCTGGTCGCCGTCCGACGAAACGGCCCTTATCGCCCGAGACCCTTTCGGCATCAAACCTCTATACTATCGACACTTGCCTACGGGGTCCTTGACGGTCGCCTCGGAGATGAAATCTCTATACGCAGTTCCGGGGTTCTCACCGCGACTCGCAAGCGACTTCCTTCCTGAACAACTGGCGTTCAGGTCCTTGAGCGGAGACCGGACTTTGCTCTCGGGCGTGATGTCCGTCCAAGCCGGAGAGCTCATCGTGTACCGGCGCCCGTCCACGGACTTAGTGAGGCAGAGGTACTGGACGCCGAGAGATTTGGTGACGGAGCGAATTGAGACACACGGCAAAAGGCTCACTGAGCAAGAATTCCTTTCATCTTTCAAGCAAATCGTGGACCGGCACTTAATCGCCGACGTCCCCTTGGGCACCCAATTCTCCGGAGGAGTGGACAGCAGCCTGGTCTGCGCAATGGCTTGTCGTGAGCTTGGTCGTGACCTCACCGGCTTCCATTGTCACGTGACCGAATCCGACTACGACGAGACACCATTTGCGGAGGAGACGGCGAACCTTCTGGGAATGCGTCTCGAGACCGAAAACCTTAACGGGGAAATTTTCTTTTCCGACCTGCTCGACCGGCTGACCTTTCACTCCGACGAGCCCCTTGCCCATCCCAATTCCCTTGGAATATACCTGGTGTCCCGTGCGGCTTACGGAAAGGTCAAAGTCCTTTTGTCCGGCGAAGCGGCGGATGAGTTCTTTGCAGGGTACATCCGATACCGTATGCTATTGTTGCAGAGATGGTTCCAACGGTTCTCCGTACCGGCACCATTATTTAGGGCAATCGAGCCGGCTTTTCATGGATGGACTCGTCCGCTGGACACGCTTCTCGAAATAGCCGGGAAGGCCGTGAGCAGCAGTATTGAGCGACTAATCATCTCAGGGACCGCGTTTATGAGGCCGGATCGGCTCCAAGGGCTGTTGAACGACGACAAAGCCTGGGACAAGGCCTGCACCGCCAGAGAACCCCAGCTCGAAGAAACCGCGGGACTCGACCTTCTTACCCGGTGCCGATTGTATGACGTGGCCACATACTTGCCGCCCATCTTCATGCGCCAGGACAAAATGTCCATGGCTGCATCCATAGAAACTCGGGTCCCTTTTGCCGTCCCTGAAGTCCTGGCAATGGCTTTGAGACTTCCACCCCATGAGCTGTGCACCTTGTTTGCGCAGAAGAGGTTTCTCAAGCGTTGCCTGGGCCGTTTCCTCCCCCGAAGGCTTGTCCACCGAACTAAAGGCGGCTTCGGCCTGCCGCTGGCCCGTTGGTTCATGTCCTCGGCGGGGCGCGAGAGGCTGCATGAATTGGCGGCCTCCGGTTCTCCACTGGAAGGGATCGTGGATATGGGGTTCGTACGCCCGCTCGTAGAAAATTTCGACGGCGATAGGGACCGGGCCGAGGAACTGTGGAACCTACTGTCCCTTGCCGCTTGGGCCAAGATATTCCTTGGATCGACACTCAAACCGACGAATGCCGACAACGGCGGAATCCGACCGTATGGCTCCTTCGTTAACTAGTAAGGTTGCGTGGAATATTTGGTTCCGCATGGGATCGATGAGGTCCGTTTGGAAGGACCTGGACCGCTTTAACAAGTCGGCCCCGGACCACGCCCGCTTGGAGCTGAGTAGAAGGCTGTCGGCACAAATGCGCTATTTTGGAGGACGAGGTGACTCGCTGCCGGAATGGAGAGAAGCCGCCCGGATGAAGGACCCCTCCGATTTGTGGAGAGCATGGACCGACTTACCGATAATGACCAAGGAGGATATCAAGAACCGGTTCAACCCCGGTGAGATGGTGCGCCGATTCAACCTCATGGGGACCGCTTCCGCAACGGGGGGGTCAACCGGTGAACCAACGTCTTTCTTTCACGACTATTCGATGAAACGGGCGGTCAGGGCCGCCTCAGTCTACTGCTGGATCCAATTCGGTTGGCGTCCGGGAATCCCCGTCGTAGTAATATGGGGCTCCGAAAGGGATGTGGGCAAACAGAGAAGTCTTAGAGGAAGAGTGATATACCGCCTTGCCGATCTTCATCTGGTTGACGGATACGCGCTTGGTTCGTCCACCGTGGATAGAGTACTGGATCTTGTGGTCAAGCACCGGCCCGTAGTTATGTACGGCTTTACCGGAATGTTGGAGTTCCTTGCCCGAGAGGTATTGTCCGGGAAGCGTGGTGTGGCCGCCGGTGACGTTTTATCAGCCTGGAACGGCGGAGAAATGCTCGTCGAAAGCCAATCCCGGATGTTTCGCCGCGCGTTCGGTGTCGATATACGCAATTACTACGGCGGACGTGAACTGGGTCCCATGGCCTTCGACTCAGAGGAAAGCCCTTGCCTGCGGGTCCTGCGGCCGTTCCTCTTTCTTGAGATCGTGGATGATTTCGGAAAGCCGGTCGCACCAGGGCAAATCGGTCGTCTGGTCTGGACGAGTACGGTTTGCCGGGGAACGCCGTTTCTCCGGTACGACATCGGAGATATGGGGACATGGGAGCCCGAGGATGCGGACGAATCGGGTATAAGAAGGATCCGTCGCCTTCATGGACGAAAAGGGGACGTGTTCCTGTTGCCCCACGGCAAAACGATTTCCGGCCTATTCTGGAACCACCTGTTTAAGGATTATCCCCAGGTAAACCGCTTTCAGGTGGTCCTAACCCGCGAGCGAGGGATTAAACTGTTGTTGCAGGGCCAAGGTTTTTCCGCAGAACAGGAAGCCGGTCTGAAAAGGGTCCTGGCAGGGACTGTGGGTGCTGTACCGGTGGCTGTTTCTTGGATGGAGAGCATACCTCTCTCCCCGCAGGGCAAGCTCGTACAGGTTATCAACGAATGGGAAGCCTGATTCGTGTTCTTCATGTGATAACGTGGTTTCGACGGGGAGGAGTGGAAACACAGCTCTTGAACATGCTGTCCGCGTACGACCGCAGTCGATTTCAAATGGATGCCTGCGTGATCGGCCCGGAAGCAGGATACCTTGCCGATAGGGCCAGGGAGCTTGGGGCGTCCATCCTGTCGTGCCGGAGATCGCCGGATCTGTGGTCGTTTTCCCGGCGGTTCGCCCGTCTCCTGAAAGGCCGTGTCTATCACGTCGTGCATTCCCATGCCGAGGCTTGGAGCGGTGCGACGCTGCGCGGAGCTTATATGGCCGGCGTCCCGGTGCGTATTGCGCATGCCCGGTACATGCTTCCGGAAGGGTCGGAAGCGGGTTCCGGTATTTTGATCAAGGCGGCGCGGAAGCTGGTGGTCGATTGGGGCCGATTTTGGGTCAACCGTTACGCAACTAGGATAATGGCGGTTTCCGAAGCGGTCATGGATGCGCGGTGGCCCCAATGGCGGAGCGATAAGGAGAAATACGTCGTTTGGACCGGAGGCGTGGACCCCGTTCGTTTTTCCCCGGATGGGAAGGGGAGGCGTCCCGGTCCTCCTGCCGTTATCAATGTGGGGTCGTTCAGGCCCGCAAAGCGTCAGGAATTCATGCTGCAAATCTTCCGGCAGTTGTTGACGCGCGTGACCGAAGCAATACTGTTGATGGTGGGAGCAGGGCAGGGCGAGGAGTCCTGCCGCGTCCTTGCCGATCGGCTCGGATTGTCGGAAAGGGTCCGTTTCTTGGGCTTGCGTGACGATATTCCCGAACTGCTCCGTTCCGCGGACGTTCTTCTATCATGCTCGGAGGCTGAGGGACTTCCGAACGCCCTCATCGAGGCCCAAGCGGTCGGACTTCCAGTCGTGGCCACGGATATTCCGCCGCACAGGGAGGTGTTGGCAAGGGAGCTACATCCCTTCCTATTCTCTTCGGAGGACTTGAATGGAGCTGCGTGCTCACTGGAGCGACTTCTGAATGACCCCGGGTTGATTGAGTCGTTGAGTAAAGCGGTGAGACTACACGTCATCAATCACTGGGACTCGCGTGTTAAACTGGAAGAGCTGCTGGATTGGTATGAGACATGGCTGAATCGTCGGGTAGAGCGTGCCTTTTACTGAACGAGAGTGTCAGAGCCGGAGTTCTGATTCAAAGAGTCCGTACCCTAGTTTGAAGGTGGCGGTATGAATGTCTTGGACGTGGTGTATTTCCCTGTTCTTGCTGTTGGGGTCCGTTATCTGGCCTCGCATTACCTCAAGCCGCCTATATTCAGTTTGAAGTTCAGGAAGACGGTAATTGCCGGTGGGGTGTTGTGGCTGACATTCGCTCTCGCCAGCGATGAATTGCTGAGGTTCATTTTTGGGCACACGGCCGACGCTGCCATTCACGACTATGTAGCTCGAGAAATATGCCGTGCAATGGAGGCCGGAAACTGGAAACCGTTCAACAAGTCTCTTGTGTCCGGCAACCCCATGTATCAGGCTTACGTGGCCCTGGTATACTACTTGACCGGGGCTTCCAGCTTGACGATAAACATGCTGAACGCTTGGTTCGCCTTCTGGGGCGGACTAATTCTGGCCAGGCACTTGACGGCGGCTAACCCTACCATGCCGGTGTCGCGACGGTATCTGCTGTTGATATTCTTTCCCTCGGTCGTGTTTTGGACCACGGCAAAACTTAAAGAGGGGCTCATGTTCTGGTCGATTACCACCGTCTTGTCTACGCGTCACCTCGGGGG
>JAZDOF010000254.1:0-5272 GCA_043799015.1 Pseudomonadota bacterium
TCCCCGACGACCGGCGCCCGGCGACCAAGCCTCCCCCGTTTGCTCCTTGTGCCAGGCCGCTCAGCATCCTTCTTGCCGAAGACAACGCCATCAATCAAAAAGTGGCCGTGCGGATGCTTCAGAAGCGAGGCCACACGGTGCAGGTGGCGAACAACGGTATGGAGGCGCTCAGGGTCCTGGGAACCGAAAGGTTCGATATCATACTGATGGACGTTCAAATGCCCGAAATGGATGGTCTCCAAGCCACGAGAGCCATCCGCAGGGGGGAAGAGGGGACCGGCAGGCGCACGCCCATCGTGGCCATGACGGCCCACGCGATGAGAGAGGACGAAGAGCGCTGCGTAGAGGCGGGAATGGACGGCTACGTGTCCAAACCCATAGATCCCCGCACACTGTTCAACACGGTGGAGACATTGGGGGTCGGCTGTAGCGGCAAGTGACCGGTTACCCACTCAACATCGAGAAAGAGGAGATCTTATGATGGAACAGAATCAAGAGCAAAGGCCCGGTTTTCCGAAGGCCCTGAACCTTAAAGACGACGGCTATTATTCCAACTGCACCATGGTGGAAACCACCCCCTTCGACATATCCATTTTGTTTGGAAAAGTGCGGCCCAGAGGTGACGAGCAAGGCGGTACTTCATTGATCGAGGTATACGAAAAGCAGGTCTACCTTTCTCACCTACAGGCTCGGGCGCTTCACGACGCGCTCGGAAGGAGTCTTGCGGCGATGGGACGGCGGCGGGAGGGAGAGGAAGCGCCTCCCCCTCCGACCAAGCAGTAAGGCGGTCGAGGCCTTTAACGACCCTCAACCATGGGCGACAAAATGGGAGACGGTACCGGCAAGCCCCACACGACCAACATGAGCCGTTTCCACGGCATTTAGGCTCATCTCCGGGCCCGGCGGCACACCGAGATGCCTATGAAGGAGGGTAGAGCAGCGGGATCTGTCGAAACTCCTGTGCCACGGCCATGAACGCTTGGATCAAATCCGGGTCGAAGTGGGTCCCGCTTCCCTCAATGAGCTTGGCGCAGGCGCGGTCATGCGACCCCCCGTTGCTCCGGTCGGTAGCCGCGCAGACCAGCGTGTCGTACACATCGGCTATAGCCGTGATGCGCGCACACAACGGTATCGCGTCGCCTTTTAGACCCCCGGGGTATCCTTGGCCGTTCCAGAGTTCATGGTGGTAGTGAGCCGCCTCCGCCGCGAGGGAGAAAACCGCGTCGTTTGCCGTTTCCTTCATTATTTGCCTGAGCAGCGCGGCTCCGATTTCGGGATGTCTTTCAATGAACTCCATGGACCGGCCGGATTGAATGGGGACTGCGAGCATGCCTATGTCATGAAGCACGCAGGAACGTGCTAGGTTCTCCAGATAACGAGGAGTTAACGCGTCCCTAAACCCGTCCCGCTTTGCCAGTTCCCCTCCGAGCAACCGACAGTAATGCGGCATACGCGTTACGTGACCTGCCGGCCCCACGCATGCCGACTCCAGCAATCGAGCGTGTGCGGAAATGACGGCGTGATGAGAATTCTTCACTTGACCGGCCAGGTGGAAGATTTCCTTGTCCTTATCCACATCGTCGGTCACGTCCAATCCTATGCCGACTATGCCCATGAGCCCTCCATCGGGAGAAAGCATGGGCGATATGGACAAGGAAACGGTCAACATCCTACCGTCCTTCGCGACCTGTTTCATCTTGCCGTGAGCAGTCTCAGTCATCGTTTCCACTACTCTACGGAATTTTTCCACCATGTCCTTGGAAAGGGCATCGGGAGGATAGAGGCGTGTTATCTTGTTTCCAAGCATTTCTTCCGCCGAATACCCGAAGATTCGTTCCGCACCCTTGCTCCAGAACAGGACGTTTTGCTCAAGGTCGGTCATGACTACGGATACTTGAGTCGAGCTATCAATAATACCCTTGAGGAAATCCTTCGCGTTGACATTCGAATCGGTCCTATCGTCGAAATGATCGGTAAGGGGGCCGAGTCCGTCAGTCGATGGCTGTAGAAGCCGGCGATATTCCAAGGCACGACGTACGGCGCACATGAACTCCCCACCGTCCAAGGGCTTAGAAAGAAAATCGTACGCACCTTTTTCCACCGCCTGAACTCCGATCTTCCTTTTTGTCCCTTCCGTAACGGCAATGACCAGGGGTGGAGAATCCATGGACCCGATCCGGTCAAGGAATTGCGCCAACTCCATCCACGAGGCCGTCAAATCGGCGACGACGACCGATGCATGCGTCTCCTCCAACTCCTTTCGTCCCGGCGGTCCGGAGTCGTACCTTGAGGACCTCATGTCGTTCATGAGAAGAATGTATTCAAGGAACTCGATAACGTTCCGGTTATCCGAGACGATTACAACGCTTTCCGTCCTTTCATCCCCAACCGAAACGGCGTTTTCCACATCCTCGTTCTCTTCGACGCCCTCAAGGTCGATAATGACGCTTCCTTCGTTTGGGGAAATCCTGCGGTCAAGCTCCGCCCGGTCCAGAAGACCGAGTGCCGTCAGCTTGTTGAGGAGGCTCTGGAGCCCTTTGGCCGATAGGCAGAACTTCTTCATCAAGCCGGCGTCGTCCAGTCCGGCCCTGATGGCGTTCAAGGCATCGTCGGCATTAACTCTGGGTTTGATCATTAAGGCCCTCCGCGACGAGCGAGGGCTGAAACGGTCGATTCGAGCACAGATACCGGTGGGTGCGGGAAAGGGTAAGACATGCCGATACCCCCATTCTACGGACACCGTATCTTAGCCTATGGCGCGTTTGCTGTCCAGCCGGATTCCGCGGCTCGTGTAACCATTCACTTACGGGCGGGAAATTCCAATCTCAACGTGGCGCAGGCTTTCCAGCCTGCGAATTTTCTTAGTGCGATCTAGGCAGGCCGGCAAGCCTGCCCTACAAAAGTGAATGGTTACCGGCTCGTACCAATGTCCTTCCTGCCGCGATTCACCCCGACCTATCGGTTGTACCAGGAAGATCAAACCACAAAGCCGCCAAGGCACAAACGGACATGGAAACTGTGCATTGAACCTTTGATTTCTTAGTGTCTTGTGGTTCGTTGCTTGTCCATGGTGGTGAACGATTACCACTTCCTTGTTCCGGTGTGCTATTGGTCAACCGTGACGGTCCCGGGACGCTCCGGGCCGTACGAGGAACGTAGGGGCTTTCTGAAAGCCCGGTCCAATGGACGGCATTGCTGGGGCCGAATCATTATCGAGGGTGGAGGGGTCGTTCCGGGAGGTGATATGACAAGAAGCTTGATTGTCTGCGGGGTTCTTTGTTGTTTGATGGGGCCGGGTCATTGGGATGCCGCGTCCGCGGGCGAAAGTACGGGCGATCCTAAGAATCGTGCCTTGGCTGAGGCGGCCCAGGATGGGACCGTGGCGGAAGTGCTGCGTTACTTGACCGAAGGGGCCGATGTGAACGGCAGGGACGGCTTCGGCTGGACCCCTTTGATGAGGGCCGCGAACGGCGGGCATGGTGAAGTGGTTAAGGTCCTGTTGGACAAGGGCGCGGACACGAATGCCGTACTGGACGATGGGTCCACGGCGCTCACGTTGGTGGACGGCCCGGGTCATGCGGAAGTGTACGGACTCCTTCTTCTTAGGGGCGCCGATCCCAAGGCCAAGGATAGGGATGGAACGACCGCCCTTATGTCGGCCGCATCAAAGGGACACCTTGAAGGCGTCAAGGAATTGCTGAAGCGGGGCGCGATCCTCGACGATACCAATTCCGACGGGATGACCGGTCTGCTTTTCGCTTTGGAGGAAGGGCGGCTGGAAACCGCGGATTACCTCATGCAGCGAGGGGCCGATGTCAACGCGGCCGCCTCGGGGCCCTTCGGAGGTACACCCTTGATAAAGGCGGGCAGGGAGGGGCTTGTGGACATCGTAAGGGTGCTGCTGGAGAAGGGCGCCCGTATGGATGCCGCCGGCCCTGAACCGCCGTCACAGGGATCGGCGCTGGCCGCGGCCTGCTACGTGGGGCATTCCCAGGTAGTCGGCCTCCTGCTGGAAAAGGGTGCGAACATCAATCTTTGCCCCGGAGAAGGGGGTTGGACTCCTTTGGTTGCGGCCGCCGCAGGTGGGCGAGCGGACCTTGTGCGGCTTCTCCTGTCGAAAGGGGCGAAATTAAACGGGGTGTGCGGGACCAAAGGCTGGACTTCTCTCATGGCGGCATGCGCGGGGGGACACCTGGAAGCCGCTACAGTGCTCATGGAACGGGGAGCCGATGTTTCCGCCAAGGATGAAGACGGGGCCACCGCGTTCACCTGGGCCCTTGCCTCGGGGGGCGATTCGGTGCTGAAGCTCCTGCGCGACAAGGCCCCGTTGACCGTCAAGGCCGAGATGGCCGGTCAAGATTTGATCGCCGCAAGCGCGGCCGGAGACGTCGCAAAAGTGCGATTGCTGTCGTCCCAGGGCGCGGACGTAAATGCACGAGACGGTAATCTCCACACTCCCTTGATGGTTGCATCGGAGGAAGGTCGGACTGAAGCCGCAGAGCTGCTCTTGAGCAGAGGGGCCGATATCCACATGAGGGGAGGGGAAACTCGTGTTACGGCGTTGATCAAGGCGGCCGAAGCCGGTAGATTTGATGTCTTGAAATTGTTGATCGAAAAGGGAGCGGACGTGAATGTGAGAGGCACTCCGCCCCAAAACGAAACGGCGCTTTCGTGGGCCGTGGCGAATGCCCATAGAGACATGGTTCTATTGCTGCTGTCAAAGGGAGCCGAGATCAGCATGGAAGGCGGCTCGGACTACGACTGTTGGAACTTGATGACTCAGGCCGGCATGGGAGGAGATGCGGAAATCGTTGGGCTCCTGCTCGATAAGGGGGCGAACCCGAACGCTGGAGATTGTATCGGACGGACCGCCCTAATGGAGGCCGCGGGGCAGGGAAATCTCGAAGTCGTCGGGCTGCTCCTGGACAAAGGAGCTAAAGTCAATACCGCAAACAAATACGGTGTAACCGCTCTACACAAGGCTGCGGCCGAAGGGCGCCGTGAAACGGTTCGACTACTCTTAAACCGGAAAGCGGACCCCAATGTTCGGGCCTCAGCAGGGGAGACGCCGTCGGCCGAGGGAGAAGAAACCGGCACGGCCCTGGAATTGGCCCGTGATAGAGGACACAAAGACGTGGTAAAACTGTTGCTGGAAGCTGGAGCGAGGGAGTAGAAAGGGATGGTGAAGTTTTTTCAGGAGACGAACCGCCACGCTTGGACCGGCAGAGACAAGTGCATGTTAAGCCCTATGTAAGTCGGATCATTACGGAGC
>JAZDOF010000258.1:0-4417 GCA_043799015.1 Pseudomonadota bacterium
GCTGTTTGGCGATTAGTGTGCCTTTGAATTCGGAAGCTATTCCCAAGAGGAAACGTCCTTAATACAAGCGGTTCCTTGAGGCCACGGCGTTTTGAAGACTTCTTGCCGGAATACTATTATCGAGGGCCATCATCGCTTTAGATCGGTTATGGTGCGACAAGGAGGGGCGTATTGGGGCTTTTCGATCTATTCAAAAAGAAGAAACGAGACAGGCCCGTTGTGCCTGAAACCAGCGTGGTGGTGAGCTTTGACGAGGATCGTGTCTGGTGCAGTCGGCCTGGAAGGTCCGAGGAATCGATGGCATGGTCGGAACTAAAGGGTGTTGGAATCAGAACCACGAACGACGGGCCGTTCAACCCAGATGTGTTCTGGATTCTGGGTGCGGACAACGCCACTCTAATATTCCCTCAGGGGGCGACGGGAGAGGACGCTTTGCTGCGACGACTCCAGGACTTGCCCGGGTTTGACAACGAAGAACTCAGCCGCGCAATGACCTGCACCGGAAACGATAGTTTCATCTTGTGGCAGAGAGACCCAAGGCCGTAAACTTCTGAAGGAGCATCGATAACGGCCTTGGTGGACGTCAAGATTTCGGGCGGGATAGTCGCATCCGTAGTGTTCATTGCCGGAGGTACTTGTGAGACTCTCAACTCAGGAAGCGGATCTGTTCTACGAATTGATGTTGCCGCTTCAGTATTTTGTTAATCAAGGACTCAAGGTGTCGCCATCCATCAAGACATTGGACGAATACGTTGCGTGTTCGCTCGAAGAAAAAACTAAGGTTCGTGATGCCTTGTACAAGAACCCCCAATTGATCGATTTGTTTGTGGCGGAGAATCCACGGAACTTTTCAGAAGATAAGCTTGTGATTCTAGGCAAATGGAAAGACTACGTAAAGGGGGAGTTCTTTGTCGAACGATACCTCAAGAAACACGCCATCTTCATCACGGACGACAATCGGGTCTATGCCGTTTGTGGTCTTCGCCAGGGCTTTGATGAGATAATTGATCCCTATGATTTGCCCGTTCTCGTGAAAGCGGTTCTGCTGCCCTTCTTGGGTCGAATCATCTATGACGGGCTATTCAACACCTACTCCATAAACTTCGGCGGTGGGATCCGACGAAGCCTCAGAGAACAGTATCTGACCGCCAAACAGAACAACCGCATCATAGATAGCTTTGAATCTCCGCCGTCATCAAAGCAATCGAGGACTCAACCACTCAAGGATTGGGAACCTGAAATCAATGACCTGTACGAAAGAGCTAAGCACTTAAAAGCAGGTTCCAATTCTCCAATGACTCATGGGGCTGCTTTCGGTTTGGTTAAAGCCGGGCTGGAATTTGCTCAGGCCGCGGTTTCTCATTCAAAGGACCTGAACGCATTGTATAAGTCTTTGGATAAGGTCCGGAGAGAGCTGAAGAAAGCTTACACGATAATTGGACGTGAAGAGGAGTAAGGAACGGGAATGCCCTGAAGTTGTCCGGTGTATCCCGAGGAGTGGCCGGATCTCGAAACATCGGCATGCTCATCTCTTGAGAGAAGTGAGGCTCACCCGACAAGCGCGTACGTCCACAGATGTGGCGCATAGATGTTGAGACCTCAATGCCGGGGTTACTGAGGAGTTACAAAAAAGGATTCTATCCGATTAATCTTCCACGTACAACCAGGTTATTACTCCGTCTTGATCCGCGATTTGGGGCGCGCGACCTTTTGGGAGAGGATTCCGACCCAAGTACGGTATGATGCCCAGGCAGCCAGTCATGAGAGTGCCGACGGGCATCGGGCGATTCGACCGACAACTCCGCATCTACAAGGCACGGAGGGCATCACAAACCTTGAAAGCGGCAGACGGTGAGTGAAGAATGTGTGAAACGACCAAAACACGGGTTTTCATCAGTTGCGGTCAACGACCGACGGACTGGATTGCTACCGGACCGTGGACTTTGATTGCGAAAACCGGCCTGAAGTCATCCGGGTTGTGGAAGAAGGCAAGGAACGAGAGGTGTGTATGGTGAACGACACCACAAAGGTCGTGGAGGTTTAGGATTGAAAGTCGCTCTCCCGGAAATTCGGCATTCCCTTGAGGGCTTCCAGGCATTGGTTGGACTGTACGCCCAAACCAACGATCGTTTTTTTGAGGAAATCCAAATCGATATGCGTCGGGCCTCTTGGTTTGATGCCGACATGTGTGCGGCCTTCGGAGCCATTCTTTACCGTCTCGGCGAAAACGTGAATTCCATATCCCTGGAGGGCATCCCGGCAGACGTAGAAAGGATATTGTCAAGAAACGGTTTTCTCAGCAACTATGGTCGGGAGAAGATCCCCGACACTTGGGGAACCACCATCCCGTACCAGCGGTATGATGCCAAGGACGACCGTTATTTTGCCGATTACATTGAAAAAAAATTCATTCACCGCTCAGAAATGCCTAAGATGTCTGTCGGCCTTGTGAAGAAGTTCCGGGAAAGCGTCTTTGAGATTTTCGGCAACGCGGTGATCCATTCTCGTACGGAACTGGGCATCTTCAGTTGCGGGCAGTTCTTTCCGAAAAGATGCAAGCTGGATTTTTCCGTTGCAGACCTCGGGGTAGGCATCCGGAAGAACGTTGAAGACAACCTTGGCCTGGATTTGTCGGCGGAAGATGCCATAGACTGGGCGACCCAAGGCACAAATACTACGAAGCGTGGTCGGATCCCCGGCGGCCTGGGGCTGAAACTGCTGACGGAGTTTATCAGACTGAATGGGGGACGATTGCAGATTGTCTCCGACCGTGGCTATTGGTGCCTGGAACAAGAGAGCCCACGGAAAGCTTCATTGATGGGTTCATTCCCCGGAACCGTCGTGAACATAGAAATCAACACTTCGGATGTGCGATCGTACCGCTTGAAGTCGGAGTTGTCGGAAACGGACGTTTTCTGAGCGAGGCATAGAGGGAGAGTCCACGTGAAAGAGAGCATAACACTTTCCATTTTTGAAATCGTCGGAAGCCCGCTTTGCGTGGCGTCAGACGACGGCGAAAGGGTTTACGAACGAGTTGAGAAAGCCATAAGGCAAGGCCGAAGCGTCTCCTTGTCCTTTATGAACATCACGAGCCTGACATCGGCCTTCCTCAACGCGGCAATAGGGCAACTATACGGCGTGTTTTCCGTAGACGAGATTCGGGCGAGTCTTTCGGTCAGAGATATGGATCCGGATGACCTTGCCTTGCTGAAGCGGGTTGTGGAAACGGCGAAAGCGTATTTCAGCAACCCTGAACTGCACGAGAAGGCAACCGAGGAACTTCTGGGGGATGACAATGGGTAGCCCTGTCTTCCCCGTTGACCAGTACCGGTATTCGGGAAAGGAATCGCTTCTGTTCGACGCCAACGTATGGCTCTTTATTCTCGGCCCCCAGTACAGCTCGAAAGACCCCAAAGTAAGCGGATATTCGGTTGGGCTGAAAAGAATCCTTGCAGCCAAGGCGACCGTTTTCATCGATGTTCTGATTCTCTCGGAGTTCATCAATGCCTGGGCCAGGTTTGCATTCAACACGATTCCTTCTCATCAAAGACCACATACCTTCAAGATGTTTCGGAAGAGCCCGTCCTTTCAACCTGTTGCGCAGGACATAGCGGCAGCAACCCGTAGGATGCTGCGTTTCTGCACTCGTGCAGCCAGCGGTTTTGACTCCTTGAATCTGCATTCACTCCTGACCTGCTATGAAACCGGCAACAGAGACTTTAACGATCAGGTCTTGGAGGATTTGTGCACAAGACGCGGGTTCAATTTGGTCACCGATGACGCGGATTTCAAAGGAACGAATCTGACCTTGTTTACTGCAAATCCCAAACTTCTGAACCCGTGAGAGGTATGGATAGATGGGACTTTCGGCTGGTTTTCGCACCGAACCGCACACCGTCCTTGCCCCCGGCATCTGCTGGTATCCAGGTGCGGAAAAGACCCGCTCAAGTGGGAACGGCTCGCTCAGTATACGACCTCAACGCTGATGGCTCCATCGATGGCTTCGACCGTGCGCGGATCCGACTCGACCTCGATGACGGCGACGCCCCGCGAGAACACATGAACCATGAAGACATCGAACACTTGACAGGCCTTGGTGATTTCGCCCGCGACGTCCAAGCCGGGAAGGCCCTTGTCTTCAACCTGGATGAGATAAGGGCCCTGGATCTCTTCTCCACCTCGGGCACCGGAACCACCGCGCCGGATGGGGCCGACGCCGAACCGCACGGCCATCACGACGCATTGAAGTCGGGTAAGGCGATGGTCTTCAACATGGAGGACCAGAGCTGGTTGGATGTTTGGGGGGGAGGAACGAGGGGTAGATAGAGTTGTTTGTACGTTTCCCAGTTCACCCCGCGATGCCCCTAACAGCGGGCATCTCTTTGCAGCCGCGAAGAGCAGCCGTGATCGTCCCGCA
>JAZDOF010000302.1:0-5190 GCA_043799015.1 Pseudomonadota bacterium
CATGTGGACCCACCCGCGCATTACATAACGGGAGGGGCGACGGTGGACCAAATACCGCTGTCCGTCTTGATCGGCCCAGGGGTGGTGCTCGACTTGAGAGGGGTTAAGAGCATCGGAAGGGCCGAACTCCAAGGCGCATCGCTTGAAGGGTGCCCCCGCGTGCTCTTGAAGACGGACAACGGACCACGCCTGGAGCAATCAACCTTCTTCGAGGATTACGTCCACTTGACCCGTGACGGGGCCGAGTACCTATTGGAAAACAACGTGGTGCTCGTAGGCATAGACTATCTATCCATAGAAAATTACGACAATGTCGGAGCCCCGGTTCACCGCGCTCTGCTGGAGGCCGGCGTTTTGGTTGTGGAGGGAGTCCGTTTGTCGGAGGTCCCCGCGGGGCCATGCAACGTCTATTGCCTACCTCTAAGGGTATTCGGCGGCGATGGGGCGCCGGCGCGGGTAATAGTCGAAACCGCGCCTTAGAGCCGGCCGAAGGGCTGCGTTATCCGCCGTTCCTGTTACGCTCCGGGTAGGCCTCACTTTGCTGAGAGTCGGTTTGAGCCCAGGGAACCAAAGATGAGTACCGGGGTCGTATGGTTAGGCGCCGGCGTGAAGCGAGCGCATTATGAGGCGCCAAGAATTTTACGTGAATTTAACTTGATACCCGGTGAAACTTCTGCTACTTTTACGGATTTGAAGGGGGGCGCCTACACTGACTAGTTTGGGATGGGCAATGAACAACCAGCAAACCTAGGAAGCGTATATCCATATCTTTAAGCCACAGTGTCGTGCCGCCGAACGTGATCGAACACGAAGAGGCGGTAATAACGGCGTTCAACAAATTCCACGTCGGCTCCCTTCGAGCGCGACGGGACCCAACACTATCCGAAAACGGATTAGGGAGCTTCCAGGTTTGAGCACGACAAGAATTCTCGTCGCATGTATTATTGCGGCCGGGATATGGGGTATGTGGGCCTTTACCAATCAACCCCAGGACGAACCCGCTTGGCCTTCCGTCATACGCGGCATTTCCTTCTCGCCTATGCACCATGATAGCGATCCGATAAACAAACGCTGGCCCACTCCGGCACAAATCGAATCCGACCTCGCGATCGTAGCCGGCAAGGTGGGGTCAATCCGAACCTACTCCGTGCAGGGAACCCAGGCCGATATCCCCGCACTCGCCATGAAATACAACCTTAGCGTTACCGTCGGGGCCTGGTTGACCGATGAAATCGAAGAGAACAACCAGGAAATCGAGAAGCTGATCCGGGTGGTCAACGCGAACCCCAACGTCAGCAGAGTTATCGTCGGAAACGAAGTGGTCCTTCGGGGCCAGCTCAGTACCAAGGAGCTCATCGCATATCTGGACCGCGTCAGAACCGCGGTTCGCGTGCCCGTAAGCACGGCCGAGCCTTGGCACGTATGGGTAGTGAATCCCGAGCTTGTAAAGCACGTTGATTTCATATCCGCGCAGTTGCTGCCCTGGTGGGAAGGCGTGCCGTTGGACGACGCGGTGGATTTCGTCCAAGCTCGTTACATGGATATTCAGCGACTGTTCCCGGACAAGAAGATACTAATCTCCGAGGTCGGCTGGCCGAGCAACGGTCTTAAACGAATCTCCGCGTTCCAGTGGTCGGAGGAGGAAGCCCAAACCATTGGTCGAAGGCTCAAGGGTGAACCGGAAGCCTCCGTCGAGGGCGACTCGGATCAAACGACCGAGGCTGCCGTGACGTCCGAAGACGGGCCTACACCCTACGTGGACAGACCGTCTTTCCTTACCCGATTGATGGCCCCGGCCACTCCTTCCGCGGCCAATCAAGGCTCTTTCTTGAGGAGATTCCTGGCCAGGGCGGAAGCCGAAGGCTTCGACTATTACGTGCTGGAAGCGTTCGATCAGCCCTGGAAGGCCTCGTTCGAGGGTTCCGTAGGGGCCCATTGGGGTGTATACGACGCGGACCGAAAGCTTAAGTTCCCGCTTTCCGGGCCTATCGTCCCGATCCCGCAATGGCGCATGCTGGCCGGTGCGTCGGTCATCCTTGCCATTGCCATCTTCGGCGTATTCTTGCTGGACGGAGAGACCCTCAACAGGAAAGGCACGGCCTTTCTTGGAATCATGGCCGTAGCCGTAGCTCCTGCCGGTCCGTGGCTCGTCTATGACTATACGCGGCATTACCTGACGCCGATGTCCACCATCATAGGCTTACTCCTGGGACTCGGCTTCGCAATGAGCGCGTTGCTCCTCATGGTGGAAGCCCACGAATGGGCCGAAGCATCCTGGATTTCGCGAAGACGCAGGCAGTTCGGGGCATTGCGCGTTCCTGAACATACGCTCCCGAAGGTGTCGATCCATGTGCCGGCGTACAGCGAACCAGCGGACATGATGATCAACACCCTCGACTCCCTCGCTCGGCTGGATTACCCGAATTACGAGGTCCTGGTGATCGACAACAACACCGAAGATCCCGCTCTTTGGTTGCCGGTTAGGTCCAGGTGCGAGCAACTCGGTGAACGATTCAGGTTCTTTCATATCGACAAACTGGCGGGATTCAAAGCCGGAGCCCTGAATTTCGCCCTGCGACACACGGCGGATGACGCGGAAATCATTGCGGTCATCGACAGCGATTACCAAGTCCGGCCGGAATGGCTCAAGGACATGATCCCGCACTTCCAGCGACCGGAGACCGCCATAGTTCAAGGTCCCCAGGATTACGTCGATGAACCCGATAACGCGTTCAAGCGGATGTGTTACTCCGAATATAAGGGCTTTTTCCAGCTGGGCATGGTGACCCGGAACGAGCGGAACGCCATCATTCAGCACGGCACCATGACCATGGTCCGCAGGTCGGTACTTACGGATGTCGGCGCATGGGCGGAATGGTGTATCACCGAGGATTCGGAGCTGGGTCTGAGGGTCTTCGAGCAGGGCTATGAAGCCGTATATGTGAAGGATTCATACGGCAAGGGCATCCTGCCCGATAGGTTTATCGACTACAAGAAACAGCGGTTCAGATGGGCATACGGCGCGGTGATGATCCTGCGAGGACACTTGGGCCGGCTTCTGAGACGAGAGCCCAGCCGTCTGACCCCTGGGCAGATATATCATTTCATTGCGGGTTGGTTGCCTTGGTTGGCGGACGGATTGAACCTCATATGGACCATAGCCGCGGTCGTGTACTCGTTCGGCATGATTCTGTTCCCAAGGTATTTCGGACCGCCGCCGGCGCTGCTGATTATTGCCGCCATCTTCAGCTTCGGCTTCAGGGTCATGAAGACCGGGTACCTGTATCGCAAGGTAATGGGGGTAAGCAGAAAAGAAACCCTCGGCGCGGTCATGGCCGGTATGAGCCTATGCCATACCGTTGGTAGGGCTGTATTGACCGGGTTTGTGACGACGGGGCAACCTTTCTTCAGGACCCCCAAGTGTGAAGACAAGCCGCAGGTGTATCAGGCAATAGCCGCAGCTTCCGAGGAAACAGCTCTGGCGGCCGCGTTATGGATAATGGCCTTCGGTGTGGGTATAACGCAGGGCCTAGAGTTCCCCGTTGCCATGCTATGGTGTTTTGCCCTGTTGGTACAGTCATTACCGTATGTTGCCTCGGTGGTTTTCTCCCTGATCAATATGGCACCGGTGGACGCCCCGGTCCTCGGCAATGTGTCCGAATGGCTTTCCAATCTGGGAAGAGTCGTCGTGCGGAGCTCCGCGGCCAAGTCTTATAAGGACTGATCACCCGGTGCGGGACCGGCTTAGTCATCCCCGCATCCTTCAAAACGGATTACCACGCCCCGAGGCCGGACCACCGGAATGGACGCCTCGGGGTATTCCCACCTGGGGACCCGACAATCTCAATGGACTCGCTCGCCGGAACTAAGCCCACGCATCGCAGGATGCACGCCGCTGCGCATCGCATTCGTCTTCCAACCATGTCCATTTTGGCGCCGTGCTGCTAGCGTTCCACAAGCACAGTTCGACGTACGACGCCTGTGAGGCAATTGTGCGACTACCCTCATCATATCGCCGAAAGGGTGATTACAGCGACTGAGCTTCTCATGCCGGACACCGGCGAATTCCTTGGCCACCATAGATATGAAGGGTGCGCTGTGTGAAGGAAAGTTGGCTCTAATTGAGCATGCCGTAACCGGAGCTTGCCGACCCTGATGAGAGGAGTTAAGCACACGTGTCGCCCGCCGACGTGAGGTATGGTTATATCTCCAGGTAAGGATACAAGGCCCGTGTTTGACTCACGGATGTTTAGGGAGAGATCATGAATTTGTCTACCACCTTGGCTGAGATCGCCTCGCTCAGCGTCGATGAGCGGATTCGCCTCGTAGAATCGATCTGGGACAGCATTGCCTCTGAGCCCGACCAACTCGAACTGACTCAAGCTCGGCAACGAGAGCTTGAGCGAAGATTGGCAGCTCACACAGCTTCTCCCGAGGATGTCATTCCTTGGGAAGAGGTCAAAGCGCAGGCTTTGGCGAGACTGCGGCCATGAGCCTGCGGGTCGTCCTCCGGGCTGAAGCGGGGGCCGAATTTGACGCGGCGTTCGACTGGTATGAACGGCAACGGCCGGGCCTCGGCGCGGACTTCGTCGCTAAAGTCCGGGAGATCTTCGACCGGATTAGCTCGACACCGAAGTTGTACGCTCCGATGTTCCAGGATGTACGCCGTGCGGTGTTGCGGCGTTAGCCATATGCGGTTTTTAATAAGATCGAGCAACTACAAGTAGTAATCGTAGCGGTTTTTCACAGCAGGCGCGATCCGAAGATCTTGCAGGAGCGCATTTCTTAATGAAGGTGGTCAGGCGCCCCGGGTCGTCCATGTACCATCCACCCATGTATGAGTCGCTCTGCCATATCCGCAATCGCGATCAGATCGGATCATTCGCATCGATCTTTCCGTCTCTGTTGGCGTCGTAGTAGGCGAGCGCCTGAAATCCGTTTGACGCCCTCATGCCTGTGGGCAGGATCATGAAGTCTCCGAACAGCTCGCGACCGTTATCAAGTTTATTGTTCCCGTTCGCGTCCAACACCAGCATCCCGTCTCCGGCCCCGACCCACCCCGTAAGCTCCTTGAACCCGTTCCCATCGTGGTCGAAGTGTATGTCGGCATCGAGTCCGCACGTTTGGATGCCGTTTCTATCCATATCCAGTATCATTGGGTCGAGCATGCGCGAGATGATAGGCGTTTCG
>JAZDOF010000305.1:0-4666 GCA_043799015.1 Pseudomonadota bacterium
CCCTTACACACCTGTCCGCTCCATTTGTTGAACGTCGGACGAAACTCCAGAGGGCGTAGGATTGCGCCGTCGCATACGCCGGGTTCGATGCGGCGGATGATTTCCAAGGGGTCGATGAAAGGAGCGCCAAATACCTCGAAAGGTCGCGTGGTTCCGCGCCCTTCGGAGATGTTTGTCCCCTCCAAAATGACCTGGCCGGGGTATACCAGCGCGGTATCCGGAGTAGGCATGTTCGGGGACGGCATTATCCAGGGAAGGCCGGTGGAATTGAACATAAACTCCCTGTGCCAACCCGTCATGGGCACAACGCGCAAACGGCATCCCACGGCGTGTACCTCGTTGTAAAAGGTCATCAACTCCCCCATGGTCATCCCATGGCGCATCGGGATGGGATGTGGGCCGACGAAGGAGGCGAACTCGGGCTTGAGCACATTTCCTTCCACATCGATTCCGTTGATGGGGTTGGGCCTATCGAGTATCCAAACCTCTTTTCCGAGTTTCGCACATTCCTCCATGAGATAAAGGACCGTGGCCGCAAATGTGTAGACACGGGTCCCGACGTCCTGGATGTCCACCAGGACTGAATCCGTTTCCTCAAGCATGGCGGGAAAGGGGCGCCGGGTACTTGAATAAAGGCTGAAAACGGGGAGGCCCAGCCGCGGATGCACGGCGTGATCCGTTTCCCTCATATTATCCTGTTCCGTACACCAGATGCCGTGCTGGGGTCCGAACAGAACCTTCAACCTACCCGGAAAGGCGGCGGAAATGAGGTCCGCTGCATAGCCGAAATCAGGACCCACCGAAGCCTGGTTGTACAGCAGACCTAACCGGCCGGCCTTGGCGGCCGGCGCGGGGTCTTGCAGCAACACTTGGAGTCCCGTTTTTTCCATGATTAGGCTATCTTTCCGATGAGTCCGATCTCAAATACGGTGTGTCAGACTTAAGCCTTGGAATTCCCAAGTTTTTCACTATTGCCGGTCGGGAGAAAGGCCGTTCGGTTCTTTACGATGACCGTTTCCGGTCCCAAATGAAGGTAGGTGGTGCCGAAGGCATACAGGTACCACCGCAGGTACGCGGCCGCCCATTTGGATATCATGAAGCGGCTGGTGCCTAGTTCTCGCTCGAACCACTGAGCGGGAACTTCGTCGATTCGCAGGCCAAGGCGATGACACTTCACCAGCAGTTCGATACTATAGGTGAAGCCCTCACGGCTCTCCACAACAACTTCCTCAATTACTCGTCGCGAGAAAAGCCGAAATCCGTTTGTGGGATCATGAACGGGGATGTGAGCCATGAACCGCAGAGTAACCGCCGTAGCCCTCACGAGGAAGGCCTTCAGCGGACGGCATCCCTTCATGCTCCCCCCCTTCATGAAACGGGAGGGGACTACCACGTCACATCCGGACTTGAACCGCGCAACCAACTCATCGATGATACCCGCGTTATAGTCGTCATCCGCGGCCATCACAAGGACAGCGTCGGCGCTGCATGCGGCGAATCCCGACATCACGGCCCCATGCGGGCCGCGTCCGAGGTTCTTAACCGGTTCGACGTCGATCGAATTTTTCTGTTTTTTGTATTGCTCAACCGCGGGGAGAGTGTCGTCCTGATCGTGATCATAGCAAATCAAGACCCTGAAGCGCGTCTTGACATTGTTAACCAGGGAATCCAACACCCGGGTGATGTTCCGTCCTTCATTGTAAACCGGTATGACGATATCCAAGCGGGCCATGGTCGATTAAACCGCCGGCCTTATGATTCGGGGTTCGGGCAGAGGGACAATGAATCCGCCTTTGTATCCCTTTTGGGCCAGTTTTGGGATAAGCTCATCGGCTATGTGCCATGAAAGAATGAGGGCATGGTCCGGTTGATCGGCAAAAAGCCGGGATTCTTCCTCCACCGGGATTAGGGTTCCCGGCATGTATTTCCCTATCTTGTGCGACCCCGCGATTTCAAGGACGCAATCCAATATTCCATCGTCCAACCCGGTATAACTGATGAGGGTGCTCGCACGCGATGGAGCGCTTATGCCGCAAACTCTGCCGCCGTTTTGGATTATCTCCGTCAGGAGCCCGTACAGTTTCAGCTTGGAAAGGACCACCCGGCGTCTAAATTCGTCAAAGTCCGTGGGACCCGTCCCGTTTGTTCCTTCATGGGAAAGCATTGCGACCACGGATTCCGAGATCTTGTACCTGCCCTTCCTGCCGGCGTACACCCTTATGGAACCGCCGTGAGTCGGTATGCGCCGAGCGTGGAAGACCTCCAATCCATGCATTTCAAGAAGCGCCTTTAAGCTCGTAAGGGAATAGTACCGCAGATGCTCGTGATAAACCGTATCGTATTGTAGGGTCTCCAAGAGGCTGATCAGGTAATGGGACTCCGATACGAATATTCCGTCATCCCGAAGCATGGAGACTATGTTCTCCACCACGTCATGGATGTTCTCAATATGCGCGAATACGTTGGTCGCGGTTATGACCCTTGCCGGTCCCACGTCGCGCAACACGCTCGATGCCGTATCTTTTCCGAAATAGCCGATGGTGGTGTCGATACCTCGGGATCGAGCCAGCAGACCCATGTCGCTGGGTTCGATACCGTGGACGCGTATTCCGGGGCGCTGAAAATTACTGAGGAGGGTGCCGTCGTTGGATCCGACGTCCACCACCAAGTCCCCGGTCTTGAGCGGCATCAGGGCTTGGATTTCATTATACAGATCCGCGAAGTTCTCGCGGAGTATCCGTGTGGTGCCGCTTGTGTATGGATATTCCGGCGGAAAGAGAATGCAGGGGTCTACGATCAGTCCCAGTTGGACCAGCTTGCAGTGAGGACAGAACAGCACCCGGGCCGGGTACGCCGGCTGTTCGAAAGGCGTGGAACCGATGGGACGCATCTGGTTGACCGGCGGCAGATAGCCCAGGAAAAGGACATGTTCCAAGCTCTTTTCATCGCACACCTGGCACCGATCCACAACCACGCTCGACCCGGTGCCTGCCGCCCTAGGAAGGGAATTGCTCATGCGGTCCGCTCCTGCTTGTCCAATATAGTTGAATCAACCCTACGCCTTGGAATGCTCCGAGGGATGTGCCAGGTACCATTCCATGGTACGGAAGAGTCCTTCTCTAAGTGAGACTCCGGGCTTGTATCCTAATTCGGACATCTTGGAGATATCCGGGCATCGTCGAAGCGTGCCTCCCTCGGGGGAAGGCCCTGGAACGATCTCTACTTTTCGCCCCAAGTATTCCGCGGCCAGTTCGACTATGCGCGATATGGGCGCTTCGTCCATCGTGCCGATGTGGTATATACCAAGATGCCGGCCTTTGTGAAGGAGTATCATGACCCCGTCCACGAAATCGTCTATGAAAACGAAGGCTCGGGTTTCCTCGCCCGTGCCTTGAATAGGGAGCCGGACAGGGTCGTCCCGAGTTTCACAAAGCCGTTTAAGGCGGAGCGTCAGTTGGGGTATTACGTGCTCCCAACCCATCACAGGCCCATAAACGTTATGAGGCCTAAAGATCATCACCCTATCGAAACCGCTGCGGCCGTAGTTCAAGGCCATCAATTCGCTGATGATCTTGCCCCCCCCGTACGAATAGCGAGGGTTGTGAGGATCGGGTACCGAGAGAGGGACCGTTTCGGGCGTAGGTACTGTCGGCGGGGTCTGGTAAACCTCCGAACTGGATGCCAGAACCAACTCGCGAACTCCTTCTGACCGGCACGCGTCCAGAACGTTGATCATACCTCGAACCCCCACATCCAGCACTAACTCCGGCTGCGAATAGAAAAACTCCGTTCCGTTCACGTACGCCAGATGGATGACGGAATCGACGCCCTCGGTCGAACGGCGCACAGCGTCCCCATCCCGTATGTCCCCGGAAATGAGCTCCACATTTTCGCGAAGACCCGCCAAACGGTGAGCATCGCCCCTGGAGAAGTTGTCCAGTACCCTCACATTGTGACCTTCGGCGGCCAAACGCTTTACGAGCGCTGCGCCGATAAAGCCGGCACCGCCGGTAACCAAATACTTCTTAGATGTCATTGTCTCCAGCCGTCCGGTAATAGTTGCGCGCCGCATGGAGGCGCCGCTTCCCACAATGTCGGCGGTCGCCCTTTTTCCACGCCCGGGACCGGATGCGTCGTTGGCCGGCTTCTACCCGGCCGGTTCCTCGGATCACAAGACGATCCACGCCCCCGATGCATGGGACCTGAACGCCGCATCCAGGAGTCGCTGCACCCTTAGTCCGTCCCGAAAGTCGGGTTTACCGGGTTTGCCGTGAACAATCCAGTCGACGAACCTCCGGGCCATTACGGCAACGGCGGCTATCCTGCCGTCTTGTACTTCCATTTCCGATGATTCTTCCACCGTAACCTCTTCCATGCGACCCGAGGTCCTGGTGCAGACCCACAGCCGAAATCCTCGCATATGGTCGGAAGTGGTGTTGCTCAAAATCAACGTTCCTTCATCACCGTAGAACTCGATCCGATGTCCGCTCCCGAAGCAGGAGTCGGTGCCGAGAGTAACGGAAGCACAGGCTCCGGAAACTGTTTTCAGGCTCATCGTCACCAGGCTGTCCCCGTTGCGAGGGTCCCCGGGGGCTCTGTCCAACATCGCGCTAATGCCTACGACGGGCCCCATGAAGCTCTCCACGTAGTTCAGCACGTGAGAACC
>JAZDOF010000315.1:0-13828 GCA_043799015.1 Pseudomonadota bacterium
TAGAGGCCTAACCAAGAGTATCACGCCGATTGCCGAAAGTTGGTTAAGCTGTTCCTGCTCCGGACTTGGAGAGAGACAAACGGTGAGGGCGCACGAAAAGGACAAAACTTTCGGCAACGGCTATAACGGGAGTACTATGACTGGAGAATTCGACAAGATCACCATAAAAGGGGTTGAGATATACCTCGTGGACCCCCCTGAACTGGATGTGGAATGGATCGGCATGACCGAGCCCTTGACCCAGTTGTTGGCCGCCTGGTCCGATGACGGCACCGATCCGGCCATGCAGCCCCGGATCCTCGGCAAACCGGGCGTTGGAAAGACTTCGTTGGCCATAACCGCGGCCAAGAGCATGAAACAAGACCTTTTCATAACCCAATGTACCGTTGACACCAAGCCGGAAGACCTGATCGTCTCGCCCGTCATAACGGACAATGGAAGGATCAGATACGTCGCGTCGCCCCTTGTTTCCGCCATGGTCAAGGGAGGCATATGCCTTCTGGATGAAGGCAACCGGATGAGCGAAAAGAGTTGGGCCTCGATAGCGCCTTTGCTGGATATGCGCAGGAGCGTGTTTTCCGTCGTGGCCGGAGTGGAAATCAAGGCGAAACCTGAATTCCGGGTCTGCGTAACCATGAACGAGGACGCGTCCACATTTGAAGTTCCCGAATATATCCATTCACGTCTGCAACCCGCCATCCACATGGATTATCCAACTCGCGAAGAGGAATACCGCATCTTGAAGAGCAAGTTGACGGGCACACGGGAGGAGATTATTCGGCAGGTGGCGGAAATACTCCAGGACTCACACGCCCGAGACGAAGACCTCAGCGTCAGAGACGGTTTGAACATCGCCCGTTACGCCCATCGACTGATGAAATTCTATCCCGAATTGAACACCCTAAATGCCGTTGATCAATCATTCTTACAGATAACCGGAGAGAGCCGTGGGACATTTGATGGGCCAAAATTGGTCTGACCTGGTCAGTGTCGGAAATGTGACTCTGTCCGGCGTCATTCACTATCGCGTGGAGTTCTCCGTTGCCGTCCACACTTACATTCGGACCGAGAAGCCCGATTGCATTTGCGTAGAGCTTCCCTTCGCTCTCCGCAAGGAGATCGTCCAGGGATTAAACAAGCTCCCATATCATTCGGTCATCATCTATGAAACATCCGATTCCGAGAACGCAGTCCTCATTTTGGACGGGTCCGACGGTATCCAGGAAGCAGCCAGGTCCGCACTGGAGCTGGGCATAGCGTTGAAATTCGTTGACCCTCTTTCGCTGCGTTTTCCATTTTTCAACGATTCATTGCCCGACGCTTACCTTATCGACGCAATTGGTCAGAAGACCTTCTTGGACCTTCCGTCGAATTCGGGAAAGAGGCGTTTCGAGGATGACGAAGCCAATTCCCACCGGGAATCCTTCATGGCGGCGCGAATTCAGGAAGCGGCCGGAGAATATGACAAGGTCCTGTTCGTGGGAGGGCTGGCCCATGTGCCTGGTATTGCGAATCTTCTGGAAAAGCCCCAGGCGTTACCTTTAATGAAAACGAAGGTGCGGGCCGCGCTTCTTTCGCCGGTTCATCCGGATTCGTTGAAAAAGGGCTTTACCGACATACCCAGGATCACCGAAGCGTTCGAGATGTGGCGACAGGGCGACGATGAGACACGGCCGGCAAACCGTCATGACATGATTCTATCCCTCATGAACAAGGCCGCGGAGTACTACACAAAGCAGACGAGAGATGAAGTCCCGGAATACGTTATTCTCACATGGCTTCGTTTCATAAGGAAATGGCTGAAGTTCAAAGGACTGCTCCTGCCGGACCTGTACCACTTGGTCGCGAGTGCCAGGTCCGCCATGGATGAGGATTTCGCGTATCACGTTCACGAATACCTATGCGACTACGAGTGGTCCAATGATCCTTTCGACCCGGCTTCCGTAATCCTCGACGAAGACAATTTGATGTTGCACGGCCACAAGATAATCCTGCACAAAAAGTTGAGGACCCTGTTCCCGGTCCCGCGGAAGTACAGGCTGAAGGCCGTGGGTTCCACCAAGTGGAAGGAACACCTGAAGAAGAAATGGGAAGCCGCGGGCCCCAACGAAGTCGATATATGCTCCTATCCCCCTGAAGACGTGGAAGTGGAAAGATGGGGGGAGACCTTGATGAAGCACGCCAATCATCTCCTCCAAACGGGAAGGACGGATGCGGAGCCGTTTACCGCCGATTTCGGACAAGGACCGGACATACGAGAGACGCTCAGGCGATTCCACGAAAATCGGATCTACGTTAAGACGCAGGATCAGGGAAGCGTTGAATTCGGCTCCATAGTGGTCATTTTCGATGAAGACGAAGATCACGAGACATACCCTTTTCAAATGACGTGGCTCGGGGAGCATTCTCAGGAATCGGACATGGCGTTCTACTCAACCGTGCCCGGAGGAGAGGTTATAGGACCGGGGATATCACGTATGGAACACGGTGGGTTTGTGCTTTCCTACCCTCCCATGCGCATGCACGACGTGTGGAGCGACCCGTACTTCGACTTCGTTCCTTCCCGTCACGAACGGCTGCTGGTCGCAGGCCTCGCGTATTCGGAAAAACCCGGTATCGTCTATGTGGCGGGGTCCCCTCCGGTCCGACGCTGGAAGAAGCTTGCCAAAAGCATGGGAAAAAAGATCATCTACATACCTCTCGGGTCACTCAATCCCATTCATGCAAGGAAAATGCGTACATTTCACATGCTGCAAAACAAAGGCGTAAGAAACTACGCCCATGAATACTTGAAGCAACGGGATTAGTGGAAGGTATGACTGAAGCGTACGGCCCGGAGCCTTTGTTACGATGGCTTCATGCCTAAAAGTACGTGAGACGGGTCTATCGGTCCCCATTGGGATAACGACCCGTATTTCGAGGGGTTCTAAAGTGCCCATTTTTTGTCGTTGACAAGTTCGACGGAGTGGGGTACACCGCGCGAGTCTGGTTCGATTATGGGGAGAGGTCCCGTTATGGAAATATTGTTCTTTGTCTCGATCGGGTCGGCCTTGATGTGGTTGGCCTTTGGAAATAAGAAAGATTGGAGGGACATCTAGCCACAGGCCCAAAATACACCGGAACACGCAAACGTCCGACCGTTAGGATCATGGCCCGATTGGGCCGTGAAGCCTCGGTCTCTTTTTTTGCCCGAAAGTCGGGGTGTCGATACCCAAAGAGATGGACCTGAATGCTATGGAAGCCATCCGAGTGGGGTATGGAAGGCCTTCGGGAATATCACGGTTCACCCGGCCCTCTCAAGTCCTCAACCCTCAAACCCTTCTCTAAGTCCGGAGAGGCGGCTTCGGCTCCCTTTTCTCCATGCTTGGAGAAGGAGAGGGTGGGACGTTGAACCGGCGGGGATAAACCCCGCGCCTACGGCATACCCTGTTCCGATTGTCCTCTTTCTGTGGGTCTTGGGACGGTCTCTTCAACCCTAAGCCCCAAGCCTCGACCGGCTGCCCAATGATCCACGCGCAACCGTCGGCTCACACAGGAGTTCACCATGCGATTGCTCACGGGCGTATCGGCAATCCTCATCTCGGCCTTGATAGGCTGGGCCCCCGCCGTGGCCGAGGAAATGAATCCACAGGCCAAACTGGCCGTAATCGAATTCCTCAATCGCCATGCCGACGCGGTGGCTAAGAAGGACATCAAGGCCGTTATGGAATTGTGGGCCCCCGATAAGACGGTTCTGGCTTTTGGGAGCGGTCCTGGGGACCGCTTCATCGAGCCGCATTTCGTGAGGCGGGCCTATGAAGAGGATTTTGCCGGCATGGGAAAGGTCTCGATCCGCTATTTCGACACGCACATAGCCGCGCGTGGTGATGTTGCCTGGTTCGCAACAGCGGAAATCATAGAAGTCGACCACATTGTGGGAAGCGTGGAAATCCTTGCGAGCTGGAGCGGTGTGCTTGAAAAACGGGATGGAAAATGGCTTATGGTGATGTCCCATTTTTCCACGCCGCAATCCGGTGGAAAATAGGACAGCGTTTGATGACCGTTCGTATCGTTTCGGAGCATGAAACGCTCCGATCAGGTCGAAATCCGGAGAATTCCGGCATCGACGCAATATTCCCCCTGCGAAAGGATCGTTATGGGTCTTCTTGAAATAACTACGGCCGCAATAGTGCCCCAGGATGAAAAAGCAAGAGAGAATGCACGAGCCCGTTTGGAACAATTGACCATGCCCTTCTGGGCCCTCGGGCGAATCATGGACCTCGGCATAGATGTCGCCGGTATGCTGGGCACGACGAAAACCGCATTGCCTTCGAAAAAGATCGTGGTCATGGCCGGCGATCACGGTGTGGCCGCGGAAGGGGTGAGTGCGTACCCTCAAGAAGTCACCATTCAGATGGTCGGGAATTTCGTGAACGGAGGCGCCGGCATTAATGCCGTGTCCCGCGTGGTCAATGCCGGCGTAGTCGTCGTGGACATGGGCGTTGCGGGCGATTTGGCGGACTTGGCCTCGGTGGGCCGTATCGTCTCCAAGAAAGTCGGTTTTGGCACCCGGAACATGGCGGCAGGCCCGGCTATGACGCGAGAACAGGCCGTGCAGGCTGTAGAGGCCGGAATTGAAGTTGCCCTGGACCTTTGCGATTCCACGGACTTGTTCGGCACCGGCGACATGGGCATCGGCAATACCACCCCCAGTAGTGCGGTGATCGCGGCCGTCTGCGGCAGGTCGGCGAAGGAGGTCACGGGCCGCGGCACCGGGATCGACGATTCGTCTTACCTTCAGAAAATAGCAACCATTGAGAAAGCTTTGGAGATAAACCGACCGATACCCTCCGATGGCCTCGACGTTCTCGCCAAGGTAGGCGGGTTTGAAATCGGCGGTATTGCCGGCCTCATTCTCGGCGCCGCTTCTCGGCGTAAACCGATCTTGATCGACGGACTCATCTCGACGGCCGGGGCCCTGATTGCGTACGTCCTTTGTCCCATCACGGCCCAATATATGATCGCATCCCACAAGAGCGTGGAACAAGGCCACATAGTCGCGCTTACTCATCTTGGGAAACGACCTCTGCTCGATCTCGACATGCGTCTCGGAGAAGGGACGGGAGCTGCCATGGCCATGCCCCTGGTGGACGCGGCCTGCGCGGTCCTGACACAGGTTGCAACCTTTGAGGAGGCCGCGGTTTCCGGCGCCAAGGAGTAATATATAGCGGTTGCCAAAAGAAATGTCCGTTTGTCCGTCCGGCCATTTCCAGGATCTCAAGAGAAATCCCCCCTTGCCCCCCTTTATAAAAGGGGGGTAACCAGGCGTCCGCAGGCGCCTTTTTTGCCCGCCCCCCTTACCGGGCTCCCGGTAAAGGGGGGCGGGGGGGATTTGGCTGTTTCGGACAGAACTTTTGGCAATCAGTATAGTGACGCTCCTTGGATTTTGCGGCAAAGCCGGCCCGGCGGAACCAAGGTAACGTAGGGGCGGGGATAAACCCTCGCTTCGGTGTGAACAACATGGAAGGCTTCAAACACGGGGGAAACATTCGACTGCTGGCGGCCGCGGCAGGGGTTGAGCCGGACGGTCTCCTGGATTTTTCGGCCAACATCAACCCGATGGGACCGCCGGAATGGCTGCGACCGGTGATAAGCCGAACCTTGAGTTCCGTGATCGCCTACCCCGACCCCGAGGCGTACGAATTCAAGAAGGCGGCGGCCGAAAGATACGGTGCCTCCGAGGACGAAGTGCTCGTGGGTAACGGTTCCACGGAGTTGATATACCTGCTGCCGGGAGCGGTCCGTAAGCGCAGGGCCTTGATACCCGTGCCTTCGTACTTGGATTACGCGGCTGCCGCTCGAACGGCCGGTTTGGAAACGGTAACGATTCCATCCGCGGAGCATGGTGGCTTTGTTCCTGATTTGGCTATCCTACGGCCCATTGTCGGTCCCGATGACATCGTGTTCCTGGGGCACCCCAATAACCCCACAGGCATGCCGCTGGACAATCGAGCGGTCCTGGACTTGGCCCAAGACCGACCGGACACGGTATTCATTATCGACGAGGCTTTTACGGATCTCGCCGAGGGTGTGGAAAGCTTCACCGGTTCGCGTCCGCACAACGTAATCGTCGTGATCTCATTGACAAAGACGTTTGCCATACCCGGGTTGCGTCTCGGATGCGCGCTTGCGGATCCTGCGTGGGCCGCCGAGGTGCGGCGCTCACAACCGCCCTGGACGGTGAACGCCTTGGCCCAGGCAGTGGGGGCCGCGGCCCTGCGCGACGTGGACTACGTCACACGCAGCCGAAGGTTTGTAGCCGAAAGACGGGTCGAGCTTCTGAACGATCTTCGTGGCGTCCGCGACATTACAACGTATCCCGGACAGGCGAACTTTCTGCTGATTCGCATTGATCGGCCCGGCCTTAAAGCGCAGGCCGTCGCGGAACTGATGCTCAAGGATCTCATAGCCGTTCGTGTTTGCAGCAACTTCGACGGCCTGGACAATCGTTTCTTCCGCGTGGCCGTGAGAACGGAAGAGGAAAACAAGGCTTTGGTCGAGGCACTGGGGAAAATCTTCGGACTCAAGGCGGCACCGGGGTTGGAGCACCTGAACAAACGGGCCGGCCGAAGAGTGTCGCAGCGGACCCCGGCGATCATGTTCCAAGGCACCGGTTCAAACGCGGGCAAGAGCGTGCTCACGGCCGCTCTGTGCAGGATCCTGCTTCAGGAGGGGTACCGTCCGGCTCCGTTCAAAGCGCAGAATATGTCTTTGAACTCATTTGTTACCAAGAACGGTGGTGAAATGGGGCGGGCCCAGGTGGTTCAAGCCCAAGCCTGTAGGCTGGAACCGGATGTCCGCATGAACCCCGTGCTCCTCAAGCCCAACACGGATACGGGCAGCCAGGTTATCGTCATGGGCAAGCCGACGGGAAACATGGATGTGCGCGCTTACGTGGATTACAAGACCATGGTTTTTTCGGCGGTTCGGGAAGCCTACGACCGGCTGGCCGACGAGCACGACGTTATGGTGTTGGAAGGCGCGGGGAGTCCGGGAGAGGTCAATCTAAAACATCATGACATAGTGAATATGAGGATGGCCCGGTACGCTCAGGCCCCTGTCCTGCTCGTGGGAGACATCGACAGAGGGGGCGTGTTCGCGTCGTTCGTGGGGACTATGGAGGTTCTTGCCGAGTGGGAACGAAACCTGATCGCGGGGTTTGTCGTTAATCGGTTCCGTGGTCGGGCCGATTTGCTCGGCGATGCCTTTGATTATGTTCTTCGCCATACCGGTAAGCCCGTGCTGGGGGTGGTTCCCTATATCAGAGACTTGGGATTGCCGGAGGAAGACTCGGTCAGCTTCAAGAGCGGCGTGTTCGATGACAAGGAACCTGCGGGAGATCACGTGGAAATCGCGGTCATCGACTTACCCCATATTTCGAACTTCACCGACTTCGATGCGTTGCGTATGGAACCGGACGTTCGGCTGCGGATCGTACGCTCTCCCGACCGACTGGGCAATCCGGACGCCATCGTGCTCCCGGGCAGCAAGAACGTTCCCGGAGACCTAAGCTTCCTGAAGGGGACGGGATTGGGTCGGGCGATAGCCTCTGCGGCCTTGGGAGGAACTGTCGAAGTGGTGGGAGTGTGTGGCGGGTTTCAGATTATGGGCAAGGAGATATCGGACCCCCATTGCCTTGAATCGGACGGCACGACCGTCGAAGGTTTGGGACTATTGCCGGTGTCTACCGTACTTGAGGCGGAAAAGACTCTGACAAGAGTTACGGGCGTACACTTGGAATCCGGTGAAGAGGTCCGGGGATACGAGATCCATCATGGTCAAACGCCTGCGGACGGAATGCAACCCATCGTGCGATTGGAAGACGGGACGACGGCCGGGGTAACGGCAGGCGAGGGACTGCTCTGGGGGACCTATCTCCACGGGATCTTTGATGGTGATGGTTTTCGTCGTTGGTTCATCGACCGTCTGCGACATCGTCGTGGTCTTGGCCCTCTCGGGGCCGCACAAGTGCGGTACGACCTGGAGCCGGCATTGGACAGGCTCGCCGAGTTGGTGCGCGAGTGTCTGGACATGGACCGCATTTTTCGGTTATTACATTTAAGATGATCCTAGAAGACCAAATGGCGATTGCCTTCGCATTCGATCTGCTGATCGGCGACCCTCGATGGTTCCCGCATCCGGTCAAGCTCATCGCGAGGTTTGCCTCACGGCTTGAAAGCCTGACCCGCGGCTTTTTCCGCAGCGCTCGAATTGCCGGGGTTATTACCGCCTTGTTGGTTGTGGGCGTCACCGGGTTGATCACGTACACCCTTGTTCGGAGTGCATCGCGAGTCGATCCGATCGTCGGCGACGTGGTATCCATGTTCATCATCTACACCGGTTTGGCCTGTCGCGATCTTATGGCGCATTCCTTGTCCGTTTGGGCAGCCCTGCGCCAGGGAGACATCGAGACCGCGCGAAGCCGAGTCGCCATGATCTGCGGCCGAGATACCGCCCGACTGGACGAGGCCGGCGTAGTAAAGGCCACGGTGGAAAGCGTCGCGGAAAACCTTGTGGACGCGGTGACCGCTCCGCTGTTCTTTGCAGTGTTGGCCGGACCGGTGGGTATAATGGCGTACAAAGCGGTGAGCACCCTGGATTCCATGTTCGGTTACCGTGATGAACGGTACATCGAATTCGGTTGGGCATCGGCCCGGCTTGATGACGCGGCGGCGTTCTTACCGAGCAGGATCACCGGCATATTGGTACCCGTAGCCGCTTTTTTTCTAGGGCTCCGGGTCCGGGACGCACTACGGGTTTTTCTTAGAGACCGGCTCAAGCACCCGAGTCCCAACGCAGGCCATACCGAGGCCGCCGCAGCCGGGGCGCTGGGGATTCAATTAGGCGGTCTAAGCCACTACGGCGGGCTTCCCAGCCTCAAGCCGACGTTGGGGGATGCCTTGACCCCCGCGGCTGCCGGCCACATTATTGATATCAATAGATTGCTTCTGGTTGCCTCCATTCTGGTGCTCGCCCTGTTTATGGGAACGCACGCCCTGTGCATGCTGGTCTGGACGAAGCCGGCGTGAGGGCGCCGGCTGCGACTCAAAAACTGCTATTATACTGGTTGCCAAAAGTTTTGTCCGAAACAGCCAAATCCCCCCCACCCCCCCTTTACCGGGAGCCCGGAAAGGGGGGGGCAAAATGCCCCATCCGGACGCATGATTACCCCCCTTTTGTAAAGGGGGGTAGGGGGGATTTATCCTCAGAAGCTAAGACGATGTCCGAGCCCTCAAACGGACATTAATTTCGGCAACCGCTATAACGGCCGATAATCTCTCTTTACCGATGAGGCCCCGGACTGAAATCCCGGTCCGGTGAGTTCAAACCGTGATCGTGCATCCCGTCGAAACGCCGATTGTGTGAGCGTCCGTCCCGATGGTCGTTTCAATTCCACGAATAGTCATAGCCGGCACCGGCAGCGGAGTGGGCAAGACGTCCATCACCCTGGGACTCGTCGCGGCCCTAAAAAGAAGCGGGCTGAAGGTCCGGGCGTTCAAAACCGGGCCGGACTACCTTGACCCGACATACCTCGCCCTGGCATCCGGTATCGAGTGTTACAACTTGGATGGATGGATGACCGGTCGGGAGTACGTTCGGTCGCTGTTCGCACGAGTATCCTCGGATGCGGACATCGCCGTGGTCGAGGGCGCGATGGGATTGTTCGACGCAGCGGACCCCGGCGGTATCGAAGGTAGTACTGCCGAGATAGCCCTGTGGCTGGATGCACCCGTGCTTCTGGTGGTAAACGCCCATGGCCTTGCCGGAAGCATAGCCGCGATGGCCAAGGGGTACGCTGAACTGCTGCCCGGACTCCGAACGGCAGGGATCATCGCGAACCATTGCGGCTCGGAAAAACACGCGGAAATACTTGCCGAAGCGCTTCGGGCCAGAGGCCTCCCGCCGTTAATAGGCGCCGTGCCGAGAGGTGCATTGCCGGCCCTGTCCAGTCGCCACCTCGGGCTCATGACAGCGGACAAAGGCCGCTTGAGCGATACGATGCTCGATGGACTGGCCCAGGCAATCGAGAAACACGTTTCAATGGAATTATCGACGGCATCCGCGAGGGCCGCGGGGCCGTTCGTCACGGAAGATCGCGATACTCCCGCGGTGCCCGCCGGTCCTGAAGTCAGAGTAGGCGTCGCCTATGACGAGGCTTTTCATTTTTACTACCCGGACAACCTGGAGGCATTGGAAAGGGCCGGATGTGAATTGGTGAGGTTTTCACCCATGCGGGACCAGGCTCTGCCCGACGGCCTCGATGCAGCGTATTTTGGAGGAGGATATCCGGAAGAGCATGGCGCCGCGCTTTCCGGCAACGTGTCGATGCTCGATTCGGTGCGGTCCTTTTTCCATTCCGACGGCGCGATTTACGCGGAGTGCGGCGGGCTGATGTATCTCTCACAGGGCATTGAGACCTTGGATGGGACCCGTTACCCCATGGCCGCGGTGTTGCCGTCATGGACCAGGATGCTCCCGAGGCTCAAACGGCTCGGTTATGTCGAAGCCGAGTTGATGCGAGATTCCGTTATCGGGTCACGGGGTACGCGTTTGCGCGGGCACGAATTCCATTATTCCGAATTGGTCGGTGATCCCACCTTGGTCGGCGATTGGACCCATGCCTACATGATGCGATACCGCCGATCGGACGTGCCGATGCCCGATGGATTCCAGCACGGCAACTGTTTCGCGGGATATGCACATTTTCATTTCGGATCCGCGCCCGGTGCGGTGGAATGGTTTGCCGACAGGATGAGAGAACGTCGTATCGGACGCTAAGCACACTGAGGACAATACATGTCGATGAAACGTCCCAGGGCCGCAAGGCCTTTAATACACGATCTTTACGAGCGCCCGATGAGCGGTGAAGCCATCGAAGCCCGTTCTTTGGAAATAATCGACCAAGAGGCCGAGAAAAACGGTTTTTCGCAGGGAGAATGGACGGTGGTCAGGCGAATGGTCCATACCACCGCGGATTTCGATCTGATCCCAAACGTTCGGTTTTCACCCGATGCGGTGCAGTCGGGAATTCGGGCTCTTCGTTCCGGTGCCCCCTTGTACGTGGACTCCAACATGATTCGTTCCGGTTTGTCCATGGCCAGGCTCCGTCGGGTGAATCCCGCCTACGGTCCCGACCTTGTCTTCAGTCATGTGGCCGATGAGGACATATCGGCGCAGGCCGGTGCCACGGGCCTCCCCAGATCGCTGTTCGCGGTGAGAAAGGCGGTTGGTATGCTCGACGGCGCGGTTGCCGTGTTCGGCAATGCACCGGTTGCGCTTCTTGAGCTGAATCGGATGATCATGGAGAATGAGGTCAAGCCCGCCCTGGTCATCGGCATGCCGGTGGGCTTTGTTCATGTGGTTGAAAGCAAGAAAGAATTGATGTCCCTTGCCTGCGATTACATCGTGGTAGCCGGAAGGCGCGGGGGCAGTCCCCTGGCCGTGAGCGTAATACACGCGCTTTGCGGCCTGGCTGAGAACTCGGGTTGATCCGGCCTTGGCACCCCATAACCGCGACACGGAAACAAAGCACAGTACCGGGCCGGACTCGAACTATCCTACGAGCCGGGCCGTCCTGGTCTATTTTTTCACCCTTGCGACGCTTACGGCTTTCATGTTACCGCCGGGTGAAGGGCCGGACGAACCCGCTCACATGTTGTACGTTTTCCATGTGGCCGGCACCCTCCGGTTGCCCGATCAGCGAAGCGAAGCCGCACGAGTCCCTGAAGGACATCAACCGCCGCTGTACTACATCATCGGGGCGCTGGTCGCACGCGCGATCAATCCGTCGGCCGAGTTCCAAGTAAGTCTGGTACTCAATCCCCGGCAAGAGTACCGAGACGGCAAGTTCCTCCACCGGGTCCCCGTATACCTTCATCTCGTTCATCCGCTCGCCAAGGACTTGAGGCCCGAATTTGGGACTCCCGGGGACAAGGCGGTGTTTTACGCTTTGCGCATGCTCTCCGTTTTCTTCGGAGTGCTGACCCTGTTCTTCGTTTACAGGATATCCGGAATATTCTTCGGTGAAAGCCCATGGGGTTTGTTGCCCCCAATCATTATCGCGACCCTTCCCCAATTCATTTTCATGTCCTCGGTGATAAACAACGACGGAGCGGCAACTCTTCTCGGGACCGTTGTGATTTACTACTCCTTGCGTATCATGCAACGGCCCGACGAGGCCGGAGGGTACATACCGTTGGGTGTGGCTTTGGGACTGGGCCTGCTCACTAAGAAAAGCGTGTGGATGCTGGTACCTCCGGTGATTTTTGCGCTAGTGGGATCCGTCGTATGGTCCGTAGGGGGCGATCAAAGGAAACGGCTGCGTTACGCTTCTGCCCTGGTCGCCATCGTGCTTTCCTTGACTGGATGGATGTACGTAAGGAACTTCGTGCTCTACGGCGATTTTCTAGGGTCATCGGTGGAGCGACAAACCATCATTCCGCGCGATGTCCCCTTGTTTTCAAAATACTTTGTCGACTCATTCATACCCAAAGTGTTTGTATCGTTCATCGGGGAATTCGGATGGAACTCGGTGAGACTCCCGATGGGATGCTACGCTTTTTACCTCTTCATCTTTGTGATGGGGTTCATGGGGTTCGGGTGGGTTGCCCGGGAAGAGCGCGGCAATCTCCGTCAAAACGGATTGTTGATGCTATCCCTCGCGTCCGCTGCTACGGCCTTTGTCTGGGCCAATACTTCATTCCCGTTTCATTACGGGCGGCTGCTTTTCCCCGTGATTTCCATCCCTGCGCTGATCGCCGCCCTGGGCATCAAGAGAATAGTCGCAGAGGTGAAAACCGCGGGTAGGGTTCGCATTATGCTACATGCCCTGGTGATGGGTTTTGTGGTCGCGGACATATCCATGTTGGTGCGCATTCATAATTTCTATTATCGGATCGAGCAGTACTTGCGATAGTACCCATGCCCGAGGTGGAAAGATGCCGGTGCCGCTGTGGCCGTGCCCTCACCCGCCCCACAACATCAGGGCTTCTGCAACCACCAAAACGGTCCTACTTTCTTTCGCGGTCCTCCTGTTCATCCTCGATGATTTCCATCTCTCGTCGCACTATCGCGGCCCTTGCCTCGTCCATTACCGCCTTGAGGCGTACTCCCTTTTCCAAGGCCGCTCGTTTGCAGTCATCGTATTCAGGGGCGGCGTTGGCTATTCTATGACCGGCACGGGCGATCTTGACCTTTATGGGGCCATACTTCGTGGTCAGCTCTTCGACGGTTCTGGAAGCCTTGATTCGATCGTCGATCCTCCATCTCAACCCGATCGTCGTGGTTTCCATGATGAGAAAATCGGCCAACTTATCAATAGCATCCACCGGACAGACCGCGGTGAGCAAGGTGCCGGGCCGGTTCTTTTTCATTTGGCACGGTGTCATGAAGACATCGAGGGCACCGAGGGCCTGCATCTTTTCCATGACATAATCGTACATCTGTGGGTTCATGTCGTCTATGTTGGTTTCCAGCACGCCGACTTGTTCGGTTTCATAATCGGACTCGGTTTCAATGAGTTCGCCGACGACCAATCGCAGGACATTAGGGATGGCCGGGTCGGACGTTCCCGCGCCGTAACCTATGGTTTCGACCCTCATCAGCGGCATCGGTCCGAAGCTCGACGCGATCGTCGTGAGTATGGCCGCTCCGGTGGGTGTGAGCAGTTCCCCCGTCACTCCGGTTGAATAGACGGGTTTGCCTATTGTGAGCTCCGCTGTGGCGGGAGCGGGCACAGGTAAGGTTCCGTGATCACACTTCACGAAACCGGAACCAACGTGCAAAGGAG
>JAZDOF010000304.1:0-11585 GCA_043799015.1 Pseudomonadota bacterium
GTTCGTGATGGAAGAGCTTGAAGAGGAAAAGGTGGTGGGGACAAGCTGTATCGTCTCGAAGGTCGGTGGATTCGAGCCGTTCTACGCGTATAGGATAGAAGATTGCGTGCACGAATCCAAGACCTTGGGCATACGTAAAGAGGTCGGCATCCTCCACCTGGTCGCGGAGCACAGCGGACCGTGCGAGATCGGGGGCCTTTTTCTGGCTCCCGGCCGGCGAAAGCACGGCAACGGTCGCTTGCTGTCGCTCTTTCGTTTCTTGTTCATGACGGAGTATGCCGAAAGGTTCGAGCCTTTAGTTATCGCCGAAATGCGCGGAGTGGTGGACCTGGAAGGGCGTTCGCCTTTCTGGGAGGCATTGGGGCGTAACTTCTTCGACATGGATTTTCCCAAGGCGGATTATCTGAGCGTGAAGGATAAGCGATTCATAGCAGACCTCATGCCTAAGTGTCCCATATATATTTCTCTTCTTCCCGAGGCCGCGAGGGAGGTGATCGGCAAGGTCCACAAGGACACTAATCCCGCCCTCAAGATGCTCCTCGACGAAGGGTTCACGTACAGCGGTATGGTGGACATTTTTGAGGCAGGGCCGATAATCATCGTAAAACTTGAGGATATTCGTGTGGTTCGGGAAAGTAAGACCGCAATCGTGGACGAAGCGGCGTTGGATGAGATAGACTCGGTGGATCATATTGTATCCTATCCCGGAGACGAATTTCGCGCCTGCGTGGGCAAGGTGATGATGAGGCCCGATGGAGGGGCGTTGATCGAAAGAGGGACCGCGTTTGCGTTACGCGTCAAAAAAGGCGATCGTATACGTTTTGCTCCGCTCAAACCCTACTCGGCCCCTGGTTCGGCACCCTGAAGCGGTGGACGGCGGCGGCCGGTAGGACCTTGAACCGGAGAAAAGACAAGGGGATTCGAAGCCATGCACTTCATTAACGGCGAATGGATCAACGACGGGGTCGGCAGATTTGAGTCCACAAATCCCGCCACTGGTGAAACAACATGGGAAGGGCCTGCCGCCGGCGACAAAGAAATCCACGAGGCCGTAATGGCGGCATCAATGGCCTTTGACGACTGGGCCGGTTTGAGCCTTACCGAACGTGTGGATCACCTTGAATCTTTCGGCAAGCTGCTCTTCGCGCATATGAAGGAACTCTCGGAGATTATCTGCCGGGATACGGGCAAGCCTCGTTGGGAAGCCAATACCGAAGTCGCGGCGATGATAGACAAAATATCGATCTCCGTTGAAGCGTACGAGGACCGATGCCGCACGGTGGTCGGCGAAATGGGCTCGGGAGTGACTGCTGTGCGCTACAAGCCCTTGGGCGTCATGGGAGTCATCGGGCCGTTCAACATGCCGTGTCATCTGCCCAACGGTCATATCATTCCGGCATTGCTGGCAGGAAATACCGTCGTGTTCAAGCCTAGCGGTCAGGCGCCCCGGGCGGGGCAAGCCGTCATGGAGCTGTGGCAGATGGCGGGAATACCGGCGGGGGTGGTTAATATGGTCCAAGGGAGGGGCGAAACCGGCATGGCCCTTTCGACCCATCCTCTTGTCGACGGCTTGTTCTTCACAGGCAGCCTGGAAACAGGGCAAGCCCTGCACCGGGCCTCTGCCGGGCAGACAGAAAAAATACTGGTTCTGGAAATGGGCGGCAACAATCCGCTGGTCGTGCATGGAGTCTCGAACGTGAAGGCCGCGGCATACCTTACCCTGTTGTCCGCGTACATCACCGCAGGCCAACGATGCACTTGCGCCCGAAGGCTCATCGTACCGGAAGGGGATGAAGGTGACCGCTTCGTGGACGCACTGGTCAAAATGGTCGTTTCGGTGGCCGTGGGTCCCTACACCGATCACCCGGACCCGTTCATGGGCACGGTTATTTCGGTAGAGGCAGCGGAACGTTTATTGGCGATCCAGGCCGAACTGGCCGAGGCCGGAGGCGAGCCGCTGCTGGAAATGAAGCCCTTGCGGGGGATCTTGGCGCTTCTTTCGCCGGGCATCATGGACGTTACGAAAGTCAAGAACCCGAAGGACGAGGAGATTTTCGGACCATTTCTCAAGCTTATCAGGGTTCCCGATTTCGAGGCCGCCGTGGATGAGGCTAACAAGACGGCGTACGGCCTGTCGGCCGCGCTCTTTTCGGACGACAAGGACCTGTACAATTTCTTTTTCAGGAAGACGCGGGCGGGGGTAGTGAACTGGAACCGGCAGACAACCGGCGCGAGTTCCCGACTGCCCTTCGGTGGTGTGGGTGCGAGCGGAAACCACAGACCGTCCGCATACTATGCGGCGGATTATTGTTCGTATCCCATCGCGTCCATTGAAGCGGACCAGGTGTGCGTTCCGTCCCAGTTTTTGCCGGGGATATCCCTGTGATTGATTCGAGCATTCCAGTGGGATCGGCGTCCTGCCGGTCGTTTGTAAGGACCGGTACGGACGCCGGTCTACTCCGGTCGACGGGTGTTACCGGGCCGAAAAACGTAGTTACCCAACGAAGTACTTGGTTATTGACCGGGAGTATGGGACCGGTGAATCCGGATCCGTCAACATACGACCGCCGGTATACGGTTGCACCTACGACGGCTCCTGTTCGGTGTCGGACACGAGCATAATTTATTGAGGGGGTGGAGTGGTAATGAAAACAAGCAATCCTGCCATCAGCGAGCGTGTCCTGGAGAGAATTTCGGGACTCGCGGCAGTCGGCGAGACCATGACCGTCGACGGCACCATAACCAAGATCGGTATACTTCTAGGCCTGCTCCTCGTGGGTTTCGTCATTCCCTTGGCATACCCCGGAATGATCCCTATGTGGATCATGGTCGGCTTCATCGGCGGTCTTATCTTTGCCGTGGCCACCATATTCAAACCGGAATGGGCTCCTGTAACCGCACCGGTCTATGCATTTCTGGAAGGACTCGCCATTGGGAGCCTGACCATACTAGCGAACGACCAATTTCCCGGCATAGGCATTCAAGCCGGGTTTCTAACCTTCGGCGTGTTTGTATCCATGCTGACCGCGTACAGAACAGGGCTCATCAAAGTCACCGAGCAGTTCAAGGCCGGCGTCGTAGCCGCGACTGGCGCGATCTTCGTCGTGTACCTTATTTCAATGGTTCTAAATCTATTCGGCATACCAATGCCCTACATTCATGAAGCGGGAATCCTCGGCATCGGTTTCAGCATCGTGGTTGTGGGAATTGCGGCACTGAACCTGGTGCTCGATTTCGACTTTATCGACGAAGGAGCAAGAGAAGGACTCCCCAAAATCATGGAATGGTACGGAGCGTTCGGCTTGATGGTGACGCTGATATGGCTCTATATAGAGGTGCTGCGGCTCTTGATAAAGATACGGACCGTGCTCGACGATTGATGGTCGGCCGTTGCATGGAAGAGACCCGGCAGGGGGCATCGGCGTTACAGTGTCACGCGTTGAGAATTGCGGGAACCCTGAACGGTTGAGTAAATCGAAACAAGCATCCGTAGGGGCGGGGATAAACCCCGCCCCTAGAGCCTCTTTCCGAGATTACTACTTTCCTATATTTACCACCCATCCGTCGGGCGCGGATATGGTTCCGCGCTGCATACCGGAGATCAAATCAAAGAGCTCGGCGGAAGTCTCGCCGGTTTTGCCGTCGGCCACCACGTAATCCTTACCTTTGTAACGTAGGCTGCTCACGGGAGAAATGACGGCCGCGGTGCCGGTACCGAAGACCTCTTTCAGGGTGCCGTTGTCGGCCGCGCTGATCACCTCGTCGATGGTGATGGCCCTCTCGGAGATCTTGGCGCCCTTTTGCTTCAGCAGTTCCACCACGGAAGCCCTCGTGGTACCGGGTAGTATGGTGCCTTCGAGCGCGGGGGTTATGATTTCGTCCCCGATGCGGAAAAAGATATTCATTGTGCCCACCTCTTCAATGGACACCTTGTCCACGGCGTTGAGCCACAGAACCTGGGTGAATCCTTGGGAATGGGCTTCTTCCGCAGCCAATAGCGACGCCGCATAGTTCGCCGCGGTCTTGGCTTCGCCCACGCCGCCGCGACATGCACGCACATATTTGTCGGTGACGAGTATTTTGACCGGCTGAAACCCTTCCGGATAATAGGCACCCACCGGACTCATGACGATGTAAAAAAGATACGCCATGGAAGGACGCACCCCAAGGAACGGGTCCGTCGCGATGACCGTGGGCCTTACGTATAGTGATGTACCGGGCGCTTTGGGAATCCAATCCCTATCCTTCCGGATTACTTCGGACATTTTTTCCATGAACAAATCCGGGTCCACGGTCGGAATGCACAATCTCCGGCAGGATTTGTTGAAGCGTGCAATGTTCAGATACGGCCTGAACAGGAGAATATCGTCGTCATTGGGCCCGGAAAATGCCTTTAGCCCTTCGAACACCTGCTGCCCATAGTGGAAGATCATACACGCGGGATGGAGATCAAGGTTTCGCACCGGCTTGATTTCAGGGGCCAGCCATGCCCGGGTGCCGGCGGAATGCTCCATTTCAAGCATGTGTTCGGTAAAGATCTGTCCAAATCCCAACTTCTCTTCGTCGTAGCCTTTCATACCAAGCCTGTTGCGTGGTACCGTTCCCATTTGACCTCCAGTTGCGCTCGTACTGCCGGGCCCTGAATTCCGCCCATTTGACCGTTTGCGCCTGCGCGGGTCCTTGGATCCATCAGCGATCGTCGGTGGGCATTGCGTCAAGAAAAGACGGCGACGGAGTACCGTAGCTAATCCGGTGCTTCCTCGCCACACGCGGGCGCGCCTCCCGATAGGCCCCCGGCTCTAAGCCGCTAAACGGCCGCGAGCACCGGAACCCGTCGGTGTCCAACCTTCAATTAATATCAAAGGAGCGGTATTGCCGTCAATGAGGTTGCGCCGAAAGGTTTCGCCGCAGCGCTATGACGAACGCCGTTGAGGCAAGGAATAGCCCGGCAAGAAATAGTGTCCAATTAAAAGGATTGGGAAAACCGCCGTTCATGATGTTGTCCGCATCCAAGCAAAAGGACGTGATCGCCGTTACGCCCCCGCATACGATCATCCCCCAATCATACCAGGTGGATCGTAGAGCGATTCCTCGGGATTCATAATGGAGTACGACGATCCCGACCACAATCATTATTACGGAGACAATGACGGGAGCAAGCACCGGCCCTACCCAAGGGACGGGAACCAGGAACAGAAGGTCCCAGGTCATCAGGCCGTCAGGCCAATCAAGAAACAACTTCAGCCAAAGATAAAAAAAAATGTCCCATACCCCGAACGCAATCATAAAATGGGCCGTGGCCTCGCGAAAATTCCGTCCTACGGCCACCGCCACCGCGGCCAACATCACCAGGGTGGAAATCTCCCGTCCCAACTCGATTATGAGGCGTTTCACATGCTCGGCACCCATCGCCTCAAATTGGGAAACGGCCGGAAGAGGGAAACGGAAGCCCCCCTGTTCCAAGGGGTGGTAGATTGCTCGAAGGTATTCCACCACGGCGGACTCGACGTAGGCGAAAGCTATCGCCCACAAGACCACGATCGGCAGTTTTTTCATGTCCACCCCAAAAAGGCTTCACCTATTACCAGAAATCATCGCCGCCCGCAGCCTGCTCCACGAATCGCGCTCTCGTGTACGCGCAGCATTCGTCACATGAAAAGTCCGACCAACGGCTTCGTAAGGCAATATCGAGACATTCGCCGTAATGGTCGCAGTCAACCTTCCTGTACGGCCGGTCGGATTCACGATTACCTTTTACCATCATGGGACATGGTTCCATGAGCAATAAAAACCTCCTTCAGGGTCACGACAAAGGTGCTGTTCTCGGCTTAGCCGTCGCCGGCCGGGCCGAGGGTGCTCCGCCGGTCGCCCTCCGGTGAAAACGAGAAAAATTGCCAAAGGGCACAAAGAGGGAGACACATTACGTTGTCGCGCAGATCGAGGCTTCTCCGTCGATTCTACAAATCGGGCTTCATCAGCAATCTTACAGGGGTGGTCAAGGGGTTTGAGCCGTCCGTTCACGCAACTCCGCGCTCTCAGGAGAGAATCCACTTCTCCAGCCTACGGGACGCAATGTTTAGACCATGTAATATACTCTGTCAAGGGCCGGCCCTCCGGCGGCCGCCTACCGTTCCATCGTTCATTTCGGGCCTGAACGATTTGAACCGTCCGACAAGATTACCGGACACCTGAACCGGTAGGGGCAGGGTACTCCGGTCGTGTAAACCATGGTTCCGCCGCAAGGAGCGGCCGTCAAGCCGCTGGTACGCCGTTTCTCGTACCCTTCGCCGTCGCCCCGGCCATCCGGGCGGGACGGCAGAGTCGTTGAAGCTCCAGGGCCACCGCCTCCGATATTTCCACGTCGCCTATTAGTGAAGCTATTTGTTCGTTAACTTCTTGGGATTCGGCATCACCGTCAGGAGCCACGCCGAGCTGCACGATCCTCAGATGGACGCTGTTCAACGACGAGATGACGTTTGCCATCCGTGAATCTATTCTAGCCCCGTACCGCTGTAACGCCAAGAGGCTGTCGCGCTCATTCATGGTGTTTCGCAATGCGTTGGTCAAATTCTCCCGAGTCTGCGGGTCGTTCGTTCGTTCGAGCTTACCTTGTAGATGCGCAATTTCCGACTCGACCCCGGCCGTCGCGTTGGGGTCCGTATACTTATCAATTCTAGCGTATTTCATTAACTGTTCGTAGTACCCGTCCACCAACCGTTCCACCCGCTCCCTCACCATTGAGGCATCCAAAAAGGGGTTGTCCCGGAACTCGTCCAGCGACTCAAGAATTTCTCTTTGCTTTTTGCGCAGTTCATCGAACCTCTCTTGAAGTTGCGCGTCGAGTACCACGGGCCCCTCGTCAGCACGGTCCTCGGAGCATTCCTCCACGGAATTCAGGACTCCCAGCGTCGCTATTATTCCTGCCGCCGCGCCTCCCATCAATACTATCCACCACAAGCCGGTAAGTGCGGCGGTAAGCACGGAGGCAGCCAGCGCGGTAAGGGGAACGAACGAGAAAAAAAAACTGATGAATTTCCTCATGGACGCTTCCCCTGGCCGGCGTACGCGGCCAAATCCGACGTAAGCGTTCGGCTTGACCTTGCGTTGACCCGGCAAATCAAACGACAAACTCACCAAGACACAAAGAAATCAACGGCCCGGAAGAGCCCGACATTCCCGCCGGGTTGCCGTTCCTCGTCATTCGGGCGATTTCCTGTCTCCACGGTTAACGCCGACAATCCGTCCGAGGCTCGGAGCGTCCGAGCTTCGGTTGGACCACATGGTGCCACAACGGATGCCGACCCACAAGATGCCCGCCATAACGGTTCGTGCCGTCTTACCCCTTTCACCCCGTGCCCGCCGCATTATGTTACTATACGGATCGTACCGATGTGCCTCCGGAACCCCCTCTTTTCGCGCTCGGGGCAACGGACATGACCCAGGGAGAAAAGCTGATGCCGAAACTCAATAACGCGTTGGACATCTTCAGAATCCTCCCAAAGACAAATTGCGGCAAGTGTCGCATACCTACTTGTCTAGCTTTCGCCGCTGCCGTATTCAAAGGCGAAAAGCGCCTGGCGGATTGTCCTTATATTCAACAGGACGGAAACGAGCCGTTTGAAGTCGACAATGCCGATTCAAGAACGCTTGATAGGGAGCTGGAAAAGGCCCTCGAGGAATTCAGAGAGAAAGTCGCGGCCTTGGACCTCCGGTCTGCGTCCGAAAGGTTGGGGGTACCGCTCTTAGGCGATAAGCTGAGTATCAGTTCTTTGGGGAAGGATTTCTTCGTGGACCGCGCAGGGAATGTGACCTCCGATTGTCACGTACATGGATGGGTGACCTTTCCGTTGCTCAACTACGTGATTTCCGGAGCGGGAAAGCCCGTTTGCGGAAAATGGGCTCCGTTTCGTGAACTGAAGGATGGGGCTTCTTGGAACGGGCTCTTCGAACAGAGATGCGAGAAGCCGTTGAAGAGGGTTGCGGACACTCACACGGACCTTTTTGAAACCATGATCCAAATTTTCAGCGCAAAGCCGGCTCCAAACGCTTTTGACTCGGATATCGCGGTGGTTTTACATCCTTTGCCCCGCGTCCCGGTGCTTATCTGTTATTGGAAGCCGGAAGACGACCTGGATTCGGCGCTTCACGTGTTCTTCGACGAAACGGCCGTGGACAACCTGGGTCTTGATCCGCTCTACAGGCTCACGGCCGGCATGGTGATGATGTTCGAGAAAATCGCGGTTACCCATGGAAAATAGCGTGGCGGCACGTGAAACAGCCGTAATACATGCTTCTTGGCGCCCCGAAGAGGCGCACCTAAAGATGGCCATGGGTTTCAGAGAGCGTCTCAAAACCCGAGGCCTTCCGACAATCGTAACACGATCAGCAGGCGCAGACGTGAAACGCCGGGCTGGGCGGTTTACGTCCTTCTCTGCGCGATGCCGAAAAACGTCCGTAGGGGCGGGGTTTTTCCCCGCCCCCGCCGTGGGTGCCCGGCCCACGGGCGGGGGTAAACCCCCCCCCGACGGAAATCGTGTTACGGTGACGAGCTCGTCGCGACTCTTGCGACAGCCATCGTATCCTGTTCCCGCGTTTGGCCTCGGCTTCTCCTGTCGTCACCTTTCGGTGCGGCATTCCAGGAGGCATGTCTCGGCCTTGCCGCACTCCGATGCCTGTGCCTGTGAATTCACCACGTATTCGGCCGTCTCTTCAGCGAAGCCGGGCAGGATGGGGCCCGGTGAAAGCCTCTGAATACCATCCACCTTGCTGTCGGGCATCAGTGCGATTCGTATGGCTTCGCCCACATTCGAGACCAGATGGATCGCCATCTCGTCGAGCACATGCTCCGGAAGGTCTTTGAGGCTCGATCTATTCTTTTCAGGAAGAATGATCTCTCGCACCCCGGCCCTTCGCGCCGCGAGGACTTTCTCCTTTACTCCGCCGACGCGGAGGACACGACCCCGCAAGGTGACCTCTCCGGTCATTGCGACGTCCCGTCGGACGGGGATGCCGGTTAGGAAGGAGGCCAGAGCTACCGCTATGGTGATTCCCGCCGAGGGCCCATCCTTGGGTATGCCTCCCGAAGGCACATGAATGTGGAGGTCCAGATCCGCCATGGCGTCGTCCTCTATACCGTGTTCCAAACAGGTGGACCTGAGATAGCTCAGCGCCGCCTTAGCGGATTCCTGCATGACGTCACCCAGGGAGCCTGTAAGTGTGAGCGACTTGCCGCCCCGGAATCCCGTCACCTCTATGAAGATTATGTCGCCTCCGGTGGCGGTCCAGGCGAGGCCCGTGGAGATTCCCACCCGGTCCTCTTCCTCCGCGAGATCGAAAAAGTACTTGGGAGGCCCCAACAGCTCTTCCACGGTCGCAGGTGTGACTTCATCCCTGGGCAGAAGCCCTTGAGTGACTTCACGGGCTATTTTCCTGCATACGGAGTGGATTTCCCGTTCCAGGTTACGCACCCCCGCCTCGCGAGTGAACGATCTGATCAGAAAACTCACGGCGTCAGGAGAAAACGAGACCGGGAATTCCTTAAGACCGTTCTCGTCCAAGGCTTTTTCAATGAGAAACAGCTCCGCTATTTTCTCCTTCTCCTCGTCCGTGTATCCGGGGATATGGATCATTTCCATGCGGTCCCGCAGCGGTGCGGGGATCGGATCGAGAAGGTTCGCGGTCGCTATGAACATTACCCCGCTCAGGTCGAAGGGAATGTCCAAGTAATGGTCCACGAACGCGGAGTTCTGTTCCGGGTCCAGCACCTCCAGGAGCGCGGACGCGGGGTCGCCTCGAAAATCCTGGCCGACTTTGTCCAGTTCATCCAACATGAAGACCGGGTTCCTGGTCCCGCATCGCTTGATCTCCTGAATAATGCGACCGGGCATGGCACCGATATAAGTGCGTCGGTGGCCCCTAATTTCAGCCTCGTCCCGCATGCCTCCCAGGGACATGCGTACGAACTTTCTACCCAGGGCCCGGGCGATGGAACGGCCCAGAGACGTCTTTCCCACGCCGGGCGGGCCCACGAAACACAGGATGGGGCCTTTGTTGGTCGGTTTGAGGCTGTGAACGGCGAGGAATTCCAGAATTCGGTCCTTGACCTTGGTGAGATCGTAATGGTCCTCGTCGAGCACCTGTTGAGCACGATTGATGTCGAGATCGTCCTCGGCGTTCACATTCCACGGGAGGCTGGTAAGGACCTCCACATAAGTGCGTGACACCGTGTATTCCGGTGAATGCGGGGGGATTCGCTCCAGGCGCTGGAGCTCTCGAACGGCAACTTCCACCGCCGCGTCGGGCATTCCCGATTCCCGGACTTTCTGCTGAAACTCTCTGATCTCGGCCATATACGGGTCTTCTTCCTGGGCCAAGTCGCGCTGAACGCTGCCAAGCCGGCTGCGAAGACCTATCTCCCGTTGACGCTTTGCGGCCGCAGTCGCTTGAAGCGCTTCGTTTTGGGCCTGCAATCGGGGTTGATGGGCCCTCACCTCGGTGTTCAGGTAGTAGGAGACCTTCTTGAGCCGCTCCAGCGTGTCTTCCGTCTCAAGAAGCTCCTGTTTCATGGAGGCCTTTAGGGGCAAATAGACGGAAATCAGGTCGGCCAACTTGCCGGGATCATCGGCTTTGTCTATCATTGAAACCGAGTATTCGCTTGTCGAACGACTCAGGCACAGGGAGATCCTGAACAGGTTGCCCATACTCTGGACAAGGGTATAAGACAACTCCTGGGGCTCGCATCTTTCCTCCATGAAGTCGACTTCGCCCGTCATGTACGGCTCGGTCTGAATCTGTCGGAAAAGGCGGACCCTGCAAAGGCCGTCCACGATGGCCTTTACTCCCCCGCCTTCCAGCCGAACCACTTGCTGGATGCGGGCCAAGGTTCCCACGGTGGATATTTCGTCGCCCATGAGGCCTATACGATTTCGGACCCGTTGATAGAAAAGGCCCACCAGGTTGTCGCCTTCCACTACGGACTCAGCCAGTTTCACCACTCGGGAGCCCTTGAGGAAGAGCGGAATAAGGACGTTTGGAAAAACAACCATATCCCTTAAAGGGAGAATCGGTACTACAACAGGGAAGGTCCCCACAAAACGAGAAGATTTCATCGCGGAGTCACACCTGTCCTCTTAAAAGACATATAGTGAAGACCAAGAATGACCGAGTGCTATGGTAGATCGGTAGAAGCTAAGATACCTGATTTTCAACGAAAAGTCAAGCCGCCGTCGGCTCGGGAAGTTGAGGGCCGGATTTCACCTAAACCCGAGTTCCACTTTTGCGGCACAACAACATGATATTATGGTGTAAAAATGTCGTCATCCCAACGGACCGAATGAGAGATCAAGGTCTCGTGGAAAACTTGATGCAATTAGTATTATATATCGTAATAATAATTACATGAAGGTTTTGGGGCCGGCAAGGACTGAGACACCGTCTCAAAACCTATATCCAGCTCAACATCACGGCACGATCCCGCCCCGGAAAAACCGCATAGCTCGGATACCGTCATCCCCGCTGGAGCGCATAGGCGTTAGAGTATAGTGACGCTCCTTGAAATTTGCGGTAAAACAGGCCCGGCGGAACCA
>JAZDOF010000355.1:0-3326 GCA_043799015.1 Pseudomonadota bacterium
GAGAAGGTTTACGAGATAAACCGAAATTTTAGAAACGAAGGTATCTCCACGCAGCATAACCCTGAATTCACCATGCTCGAATTCTATCAGGCCTATGCAACCGAAGAGCACCTTATGGGACTAACTGAAGAGATGCTTTCCGGACTCGCGAAGGAGATCACCGGAGGATTCAAGGTGATGTACGGCGGCCGTGAGGTGGACTTCACACCGCCCTGGCACAGGATCACCGTCGAGGAAGCCCTGTTGACCCATGCCGGTCTAACGGAAAAGGAGCTGAAGGACCGTAACGCCATGGCCGTGAAAGCCATGGAGTTGGGTATTGAACCGGGAATAACCGATTCCTTGGGAAAGCTCTGGATGGCGGTTTTCGATGAGGTGGTGGAAGAGAAGCTCTGGGGACCCGTTTTCGTGCATCGCTACCCGGTGGAGGTGTCCCCCCTTGCCAGGCGCAACGAGGAAGACCCCAACGTGACCGACAGGTTTGAGCTTTACATTGCCGGCAGGGAGATAGCCAATGGGTTTACCGAACTCAACGATCCTCTCGACCAGCGCGGCCGCTTTGAAGACCAAGTCCGGGCCAGAGCGGAAGGAGACGAGGAAGCCCACTATTTGGATGAGGACTTCCTGAGAGCGCTGGAATACGGCATGCCTCCGGCCGCGGGCGAGGGAATCGGCATCGACAGGCTGGTGATGCTGCTTACCGACTCCCATTCAATCCGCGAAGTTATCATTTTCCCCCACATGCGACCTGAAAAGGGCGTCGGATGAGAGTTCCGTTCGAAATCCGTATCGGCCTTCGGTACATGAAGGCCAAGCGGAAACAGACGTTCGTCTCCGTCGTCACGGCCTTCAGCGTCGTCGGCGTGATGTTGGGCGTAACGACGTTGATTATCGTGCTCGGGGTCATGAACGGGTTCGAAAAGGACCTGAAAGAGAAAATCTTAGGAACGGTGTCTCATTTGGTAGTGATAAGCCACTCCAACAGGACCATCACCGGTTGGCCCGAGCTCATGCAGCGCGTCCGGCAATTTCGCGGTGTGGAGGCGGCAACGCCCTACGTTTACGGACAAGCGATGCTCTCCGCCAAGGGCAACGTCCGGGGCGTGGTTATACGCGGTATTGACACGACTACGGCTCCTAACGTGATCTCACTTCCAAAATACCTTTGTCAAGGAAAGATCGCGGACATGGACGGGTCGGAGGCCGGAATTACGGGGGTCATAGTCGGCAAGGAATTGGCCCTGCTCAACAATCTCCGCATGGGGGATTCAATCCAACTCATATCTCCCCAGGGTAAACGCACCCCGATAGGTGCGATCCCTCGAGTTCAGAGTTTTAGAGTTGCGGGAATATTCAAGTCGGGGATGTACGAATTCGACGCCAACCTCGTTTACATGAACCTCCCGCAGGCGCAGAAATTCTTCGAAATGGGGGACGGCGTTACGGGTCTCGAGATTACGGTGGACGACGTTTATCAGGCCCCAAAGCTCGGCGGACGTATTGAAAAGGTCCTAGGCCCGCCTTTCTGGACCAGGACGTGGAAGGACATGTACCGCAATCTGTTCAGCGCGATGAAACTTGAAAAGGCGGCCATGTTCGTGATCCTCACCTTTATCGTGTTGGTGGCCGCGTTCAATATAGTCGTTTCATTGATAATGCTGGTGATGGAAAAAAGCCGTGACATAGCCATACTCAAGGCCTTGGGCGCCACTTCGGACCGTATCATGCGAATATTCGTCATCCAAGGGATGATCACGGGAATCGTCGACACGGCTCTGGGGCTCTTGGCGGGATTGGGAGGAGCCGCCCTCCTCGCGAGGTATCCCATCTTCGATTTACCCACCGAGATCTATACCATCTCCACGCTGCCCATAGCGGTCGAACCTTTCGACGTGTTGACGATTTGCGTCGTTGCCCTCGTAATATGTTTCCTGGCCACGATCTATCCCTCGCTTCGTGCGGCCCGGTTGGAGCCCGTGGAGGCACTCCGATATGAGTGACCAGCCGCTTTACGACGTACGTGACGTTTACAAGACCTACAACAACGGGACAAAGAGCGTGAGCGTCCTCCAAGGCGTAAATCTTACTGTACGCTCCGGTGAAAGCTTGGCGATAACAGGACCATCCGGCGTCGGCAAGACGACGTTCCTACACATCTTGGGGCTTCTCGATCGACCGGTTAGCGGCTCCTTCAAGCTCGACGGACTGGATGTGGGACGATTGTCCGAAGGAGAGAGGGCATCCTTACGCAACAGGCGTATAGGGTTCGTGTTCCAATTCTTTCAGCTCCTTCCCGAGTTCACGGCGCTGGAAAACGTAACCATGCCCGGCCTCATCGCAGGAGAAAAAACCGGCCCCCTCACCAAGCGCGCACTTGGGCTTCTCGATGAAGTGGGTCTTTCGGAAAGGGCCCGTCATCGTCCCGGAGAGCTCTCCGGAGGGGAGCAACAGAGAGTGGCGATAGCTCGCGCTCTCATAATGGAACCGGAAGTCGTGCTCGCCGACGAGCCCACCGGTAACCTGGATGCCGACACGGGCGAGGAGATCGAGCATCTCATGAAGAAGCTCAACAAGACAAGAAGCACTACTTTGATCGTGGTCACTCACAAAGAATCCCTGTCCCGGGCCCTCGATAGGCGCGTGGGGCTAATGGGAGGAAAGCTTAAGGAGCTTCAATGAAGAGGCTTCCTTTCTGCGTGGTTGCCGTGCTCCTCGCCCTTGGCGGATGGACCTTCGCCGAAGAAGAGGCGGCGAAGAAGGTTATGATTCTGCCGTTCAAAATGGTGCAGGATTCCAAGGTGACTTTCAGCAACGAGTTGGCGGCGGTAGTGGCGTCGGAGTTGAAGAAGGAGGGCGAAGTCAACGTGATGCCCGGGGCTCAATACGCTCCTCTCCTCCAAGGAAGACTCGATCCGGCGAAGATTGCCCGGATTGCACGGCGCGGCGATCTTGACCTAGTTCTGGGGGGTGAGTGCATCAAACTTGATGACGGCTACTCTCTTGAAGTCTGGGTTGTAGGCAAAGATTCCAACAAGAAGCCCAAGCTTTTCTCGACCACGGGGGAGGACATGGAGAAGCTCCTGGCCAGAGTTTCGGACTTGGCCGTCGATATCGGCAGCGAAGTGTTACAGCGGCCGAAGATTAAGGACATAAAGATCGAAGGTAACCTAAGGGTCAACAAAGAGGCCATACTCAACAAGATCGAGATGAAGCCGGGGCAGCCGTTCCGCAAATCGCGCCTGGGGGATGAAATTCGAGACCTTTACTCGATGGGGTATTTCGACGACGTTCAGATCCAGGCCGAAGAAACTCCCCAGGATGGTGAA
>JAZDOF010000420.1:0-4463 GCA_043799015.1 Pseudomonadota bacterium
TTGGGGACGGACCCCCACCGGTCGGTGCTGCCGATGATCCTTCATCGCGTGCGTATGTGGAATACATGGTCGAATCTTACCGAAATAGTCCGAACCGGGGTGAACCCTGCGGCGGGTACCCTCCGTTCACGGCCGCTGGAGGATCTCGAGGCGTTCATCGGCGCCATGCAGGTGATCGGTCGAGATGTGGCGGTGAAGATAGCGGGCTTGATCGACCTCAGCCCTTTCCGACGTCTGCTGGACGTGGGCGGCGGATCGGGCGTTTACACCGCGGCGTTTCTCGGCGCGGCCCCTCACTTGACGGCTGCCGTGTTTGATCTGCCGGAGGTGGTGGACATAACCAGGAAGTGGCTCTCCGCGGCAGGGCTGCTGGATAGGGTGGAAATCGTCCCGGGTGATTTCCACGTCGATGACTTACCCGGCGGATACGATCTGGTACTGTTGTCCGCAATCATCCACTCCAACAGCCCCGAAGGAAACCGCGACCTCTATGCCAAAGCCTTCCGGTCCCTCAATCCGGGAGGCACCATCTTGATTCGTGATTACGTTATGGATGAAACGCGCACCATACCGCCGGAGGGAGCCGTCTTTGCCGTGAACATGCTCACCGCGACAAGAGGCGGCAATTCGTACTCGTTCGGCGAAATACGAGACGATTTGGAAGCCGCGGGGTTCAAGAACGCGTTCATGGCGCACGACGGGCCGAACATGGAACAGTTGGTCAGGGCCGAAAAGCCGGCTTAAGCAGGGGAGCTTTCAAACAGGTAAGGAGCGTTCCACAATCAGGGTTTTGAATCCAGAACTTCGCGGATGGATTGAAGCATCTCTTTCAGTTTGTACGGTTTGGGGACGAACCCGCGGGCACCCATTTCCAGCGCATCCTTAGCGGTACCCCCTGAAGAATAACCGCTTGAAATAAGCACATTTACCATGGGGTTGATCTTCAGCAGCTCCTCGAAACACTGTTTCCCGCCCATTTCCGGCATTATCATGTCGAGAATGACCAAGGAGATATCGGCCCGCCGATTCCGGTACACTTCAACCGCGTCCTTCCCGTTGCACGCGGTTAGGACCGTGTATCCCGCCCTTGACAATATCTTGACGGCCAACTCTCGGACGTACACTTCATCATCAACCAACAAGAGAGTTTCCGTACCGAATGCAGGCATTATTGCCGTGGCCGCGGGATCTACTTTCCTGCGGGAATCAAGCAACGGGAAATACATTTTGAACGAGGTCCCCGCACCCGGTCGGCTGTGGCAGGTAATATGGCCGCCGTGGCCCTTGATGATGCCGTAAACCATCGCGAGGCCCAGGCCCGTTCCCTTTCCCACCGCCTTGGTGGTAAAGAACGGCTCGAAGATTCGGTCCACCACGTCCCTATCCATCCCGTGTCCCGTGTCGGTAACGGTCAAGACCGCGTGATTTCCCGGTTGAAGCCCGTGGAGGATGTCGCACGACGCGGGATCCAACACGACTTTGTCCGTCCGTATGACAATCTTCCCGCCGTCGGGCATGGCGTCTTTGGCATTCACCGCGAGATTCAAGATGACCTGTTCTATTTGTCCCGGGTCTGCGTTGATCAACAACGAATCATCGGAGAGAAGCATCTCGACCGCCACCATTTTGGGAATCATTCTCTCCAGCAGTTTGCGGATCTGTTTAATCTCATGGTTGAGGTCCGTGGGTCGAAAACTCGTTTCCACCTTTCTGCTGAAGGTCAATATCCGCTTTACCAGGTCGGCCCCATTCCTTGCCGCTTGGGCTATTTTCATGAGGTCCGCGTAATCCGGGTCTCCGGACTGCTTGTTCATGAGGAGCAATTCAGAAAAGCCCTGGATTATGGTAAGCAGGTTATTGAAGTCATGGGCCAACCCCCCGGCGAGGGTCCCTATGGACTCCATCTTCTGGGCTTGGACAAGCTGCTTCCGGAGGGTTATCTCCTTGGTAACATCACGGTTTACCGCAACGTAGTTGGTAATCCGGCCCGAATCGTCCGTTACCGGGGAGATGACGGTGTCTTCTTCATACAGCGATCCATCCTTCTTTTCGTTGGTGAGTCGACCCGCCCACACCAATCCTCGCTCCAACGCGCCCCACATCTTGCTGTAAACCGCTTTGTCCTGCCGGCCGCTCTTGAACATCCTGGGGGTGCTGCCTATAACGTCGGCGGGCGAGTAACCCGTGACGGCTTCAACCGCAGGATTGACATACTGTATGGTCCCTTCGGCATCGGTAATCAATATGATATCAGGGGATTGTTCGACCGCGGTAATCAAGAGTCGACGCCGTTCCTCGGCTTTCTTACGCTCCGAAATGTCTACGCTGGATTCGATCACGTACCGGAGCGTTCCTTCATCGTCGAATACCGGGAATGCGTCCACCTCCATCGCGCAGGGCACATTCTCCTGATCGTAGTGGGTGTGCTCAACCCTTACGGGCTTGCCGGTCTTTCTTATCCGGTCGATCGGGCACGGGTGTCGTCCGGTTTCACACGGCCCCCCGGACCTGTGATTAAGTGCATGGCAGGTCGATTCTCCCAACCCGAAGAAAGAGCGTGCCGCGGCATTGGCCATCACGACGCAATAGGTGTCGGCATCAATGACGTAGAAAGGATTGCCGATCGCTTCAATTACGGTCTCCAGGAAGGTAATCCGATCGCGCATCCTCTTTTCCGCGGACCTTCGCTGCGTAACATCCCTGAAAGACCCTCGGTACCCGAGGATGTCGCCTGCTTCGCTCAACCACAATGTACCGGAAGCCAAGCACCGAATCAATGATCCGTCCATGTCCTTGAGGCCCACATCCAGGTCCTTGACCGAGCCGTTATCCTCAATACTTCCTCGAACGCGGTCCCAGTCCGATGGGCTTAAGAAAAGGCCTCTGAGATCGAAAGAGCGCGATTCCTCCGCGGTCAGACCGAAGAGGTCCAGAAAGGCCCAATTTGCTTTCTTCAAGTTACCGCTGAGAGTTGAGAAAAAAATCGGCTCTTCATTCGGCTCCCCGAGCGGACGGTGTTTTACTGCGCACCCATGGGGACCGGTATCCTCGTTCGTCTGCATTTCCTCATTTCGTGTTTGCAGAAGTAACCGACGCTCCAGCAAGGCCCGAACCGGATCCCCTCCGTCCTCGGTGGGCTCAACGGGTTGAACCGGGGCGTTTGCCCAATCTTTCTCACAACCATGCGAGGGGGGTGTTGTATCATTGGTCATTGCGGTACAAGAATCCCTGTTCCGAATAACGTCGGGGGCGCTTCAATCCTCCGGATCAAGACTTTCCGGCCCGCCGCCCCACCACGGTTTCCACGCGGCATGGTCCGGGATGAGTACATCCGCATCCCATGACCGCACCCGTCGGACGAGGCATTCACACCAGGACGCCGACAATACCGGGTGATGCGGACTATCGCGGCGGAGCCTATGGGCTCGTGACCTGATATGTGTACGAGAACTTGGAGGTGTTGCATCCGTCGCGACAGACCGCGTAGCCGGTTTGCCGGCACAACAGGTTCGCGTCATGTGACGTGTCGGGTGATTCGTCAATGGGAAGAACAAAGGTGAAGTTACCGACCGAATTGTTCTGAAGACAGCGGCAGGTAACGTGGCATTTCGTCCATACCTGACCGGCCGGAGCCGGCGGGGCCGTGCAAAGAATTAGGAGAATTACCTGAATCAGCGCGACTGCCGTTATTATCGCTCGCATTATTAAATCCCCTCGATCTCGTAAGACGGCAGCTTATCACAGAGTTCCGAGACGGCGCAAGCTTGCCGCCACCGGGACAGCAACGAAGAGTCAACGCGATGGCGGCACCCTTGGCCTTCCCCCTTTATGGGTTGCGGTCCCGGCTAATCTCGGTAGGGCGAACTGGAGCGTTTTCCCACGTTATGCCGGGGAGAATTCTTCTTGTCATAGTGTTCGGAAGAATGAGGGACGACCGGACGCACGAGCGACTACGAAGTGTCAGGGCACAACCTGATCTGCAGTCGCCATTGAGTAATCCACTGTAGCATACCCCCTGGAATATGCGCGTTTCTCCAGGCCTCCAGCAGCCTGATTCCCACGTTTTTCAAAGACCCCATGCCCCCGGGAAACCCCCGTCTCATAAGACTCCCCCTGGTGAGCAACTGCATCAATAGATGAGCAATCTGCATAAGAATATGAAATATTTTGGCTGAGTTATCGTTCTTCGAATACTCGTGCGTCAGTCTGTAGCCCCCGTTCTTCTGAACATTGAAGCCCTCGTTTTCAATCTTCCATCGTAACCTTCCTCCATTATTGGCCAATTCTATTACGTTACGGTCCGAGACCCGCATGTTCGTAAGCCATCTGAACTTCTTAACAGTGACCTTCCCCGAGGGTTCTTCCCGAGTCTCGATACATTCGAGCACATCCACGGTGTGCTCGGTGTTCTCAGTATCCGTGTATTCGATCCCGTTCACCCAACGGAAAGGCTGTATCACATG
>JAZDOF010000430.1:0-4024 GCA_043799015.1 Pseudomonadota bacterium
GCGGTGTAATCGCTCACCGCATGGGGAAACGAAAGAACCACCAAGACACAAAGAATTCAAATGCCCGCCAAAACCTATCGGTCGATCCGCATCGCACTCAAACCCTACTTTTCGCACATCTTCCAGGTTGCCTTCGTGTCTTGGTGACTTTGTGGTTGATCTTCCCGGTGTAGCGAACAGGTCTCAATGAACGTTTACAATGCTGTTTCCCGCCTTTACGCACCCGCCATGGACCGGCGCGGAGGCCGGTCCTAGTATGCAGGCGGTGAAAATACGTTGCCGTTTTTGCGCTCCGTTATTTCGGCAGATCAGGCGGGGATTCCCAATCCTTCATATGCGCCATCCACGGGGCTCGCTCCACAAAAACATCGTGGGCCAAGGGGACGGGAGGATGGGACATCCACTTGGGGTCGAACTCGTTCTTCACCTTCAGCAGGAACTCATGATAGTTGGGCCCGTACTGAGGTCCGGTGAGATAAAGCGGCTGATGAGGGCCGAGCAGTGAGGTGTAGAAACGATTCTTTATGTTCATCTTGGACGTATCTACGTAGAACTGGTCCACAGGGTCCGTGTCGTCGTCCTGATCCCAATACACGAGGAATTCGGAGTACCCCTGGTGCCCCAGCTCAAAGCTCTGGAACCATCCGGGGTCGCCGTAATCGGGCATCAACGGCGGAGTGTACTTCTTCTTCAGATCCGCATAGGACGGACCGTGGTCGGGCGCTTGGGTCAGCGTCTCGATGACGTAGTCGACCGACACATAGCCGCCGCACATGAGCCACATGCCCGCGGAGTCCGCGTTCTTGATCCAGGACTCGTCGGAAGGCTTGGTACGGCGAGCCTGACCGCCCACCTCATTCATGATGTCCATGAGGACCCGCTCATCGTACTCCATCTGCTCTTCGGAAGTGTACCCGATGAGAAGGACGCGAACGATGAAGAAATTGGCCACCGTCTCTTCGTTTTCCTTGCTCCAAATGTCCCAGAATTCCTCTTTACATTCAGCTTTGGCAATGGCGCGCCAGAACAGGGGCACTTTAGTTACAGCGCCGCCTATCTCGGCATGTCCGATTTCCCGCATCGCCTTAACTTGAGCTTCCTTGGAAGGCACAATGAAGTTAATCCATTTGACACGCTTTTCCGGGAGCGCAAGGGCCGTATTGGGTGAAATACCCGTGGGCACGAGGCGTTCCGGCTGGAACGGAAGCGTCTTAATGGCCATCCTGGTGACGATGCCCAGGCAACCCCGCAGACCGGTATATCCTCTGAGCAAGCCTCTTAGATCAGGCCCGGGGCCTTCGCCCCAAAACGGATCGTCGCCTTCGGCCAATGAGCCCATTTTGACCAGTTCACCGTCGGGCATAACCACTTCGGTACCAAGAATACGTCTGTGCGGAAGACCGATGCGGTGGCTCAAGGGCGACCAACCATCCCCGATCAAATTCGCGATTGCCGAAGCTTGCGCCCCGCCGCCGCCGATAACCACGTAGGCGCCATGCCTCATGCACTCTTCTTGGATGGGGGAGTAGATCATGCCGGGACCCACTTCCACGTAGAAGTGCTTCTCATCCAGCACGAAATCGTTCATGCGTTTCAGATCTATCAGCAAAGCGTCTTCAACATGGGGATGGGAGCGCGGGCCATAGAACCCCGTGCTGTAAGGCACATACGGAATATCGTTTCGGTAGCAGACCTTAACGATCCTTTGTACCTCTTCCGTGACCTTGGGCATTATGACGCATCCGGGGGTCTTCGTCATGACGCGCTCATATCCCAGGCCGCTCTCGTATCCTCCGGGGCCGCTTCTGTACCCTTCACATATCACCGGATCGTCGGAGACATATGTAGGGCCTACAATCGCCTCTAAAGCTCTATATATTTCTTTGGATATCGCCATTATCGACCTCCTTGTGATTGCGGGCCCGTTCGGCCCCGATCCGCAAAAGACCGGCGGCACTTCCCGCAATTCATCTATGTTGCTTGACCGTGGGACCGGCCGTCACCCCTCGATTGCCGCGCTGATCACTTCGGCCAGGTCCAGGACCCGTATGTCATCGCCCGAAGATTTGGCCGCTCGAGCGAAGTTGTTCTTGCACCGGGCACAGGCCGATACGAGCGTCTCAGCCCCTATGTCTCGAACTTCTTCCAGCCGATGGGCCGCGGCCCATGCCGCGAAATCGGGATAGGCTTCCTGAGTCCCTCGACCCGCGCCGCAACAGAATGCGTTTTCTCTGGTCCGAGGCATTTCAATCAAATCCACTCCCGGGATTGCCTTCAGGAGGTCCCGGGGCATGGCATAAATCTCTTGGTTTCCACGCCGTCTCTTGAGTCTCGGTTCCACGCAACCCATCCAACCGCGCTTGCCTTCGTACGGGGTCCAGGGGTCACTCAAACGGGCCAGACTGCATGAATCGTGGAAGGTCAACCTGGTTTCCAGCGGCTTTGTCAGCTTCAACGCGCCGGCTGTGAGCTTTTCATGCGCGAACTCCGTTAGGTGGAGCACCGTGAAGCCGAGTTCCGCGGTTGAGATTTCGAGTAGTTTCGGGTAGTCCACCTTCCACATACGGTAACATTCCGCGCAGCTCGTGAGGAGGATCTTGGCCCCGGTTTTTCTCACTTCATCGACGTTCCTTTGCGCAATGGCCTTGGCTTCATCATACATGCCCGCGGAAAAAACCGGATTACCGCAGCACCATTCGTCGGGCATAAGCATGAAGTCGGTTCCGGTAGCCTTTAGGATCTTCGCCGTCGACCGCGCGATTTCCTTGTTGACGTTGGAGGCGACGCAGCCGACGAAGTACAGCACTTCGGCCTTTGCAGCCGGGGCAATACCCTCCGGGAGCCATGAGTTTCGTCTATCATGGGCCGCGCCGTGCATATTGTGAGTGGCCGCTATGTTGGCGGCCATCTTCTTATGCGCCGGCATGGGGCCTACGCCATCCTTGACGGCCTTGACCCGCAGAGATTCCAGAGACAGCCCGATTTCCAGATCCAGGTTCCGCTTGCAACCCACATCGCAGGCCCCGCATAGCGTGCATGCGTACATGACTTCCAGGGCCTTCTCATTCCAATCCAGCCGGCCTTCCGCCATGGCATGCCCGATTCGCATTTTTCCGTAAGCCCCGTAAGAGTCGAACTCGTACTTGGCCGCGCTGGGGCAACGCATGGTGAACTTGGCGCCGGGCATATACGTGTGATCCACCCAGGTGCAACCTTTGCACTTGATGCAGCGGCTCATGTCGTAGACGAAATTTTGAACATCCGTGATATCTAATTTGAAATCCGGTCTAGGCCGGTAATATCTTATGGGCGCTTCATTGGCCATGATGTTTCCCTCCTTAGAAGCACAGGTTTGAAGGATTCATAATGTTGTTCGGATCAAACACCTTTTTCAGGCGTTTGAGATGAGCGGCATACGAAGCGGCCCTCTCGTAGATGATGGGCGCCAGCTCGCCATATGGTCTCGTGAACACGGCCCCGTCTTTCAGAAAGGCAGCCGCGGCCTCGACGTAAAGGCGGCCCACCGCAGCCTTTTCGGCCTTATTTGCGGGATCATAGAAGAAATTGAATTCGGGTCTACAGGCCCGGTTGTGTTCTATGGGCTGAATGTATACGCCGATATCGGCGAGGGGATAACCATGCTTGGCCGCGATTTCTTCGATCTTGGTCACGAAATGTTGGGCTTTCAACGGACGGGTGTGGAAGAACAGGCTCCTGCATGCGCCCTTCACCCGGTTTCTCCAATGGGGTACATCCGCGGGCCAGGGGTTGCGGAGCAGGGGAAGGACCTTGTTTCTCAGGCCCGGGAACCCCGGAAGGTTTTCCCCGAGTCGCAGACTCGAGAACTCAGTCTTCAATACCTGGGCCAAGAAATTCTCTTCATACGCTATCTTTTCTTCCGGCCGTCTCAGGAGACCGCTTATCACCAAAATCAGGGTCCAGGGAGGCAGGGTCGCCTTAAGTTTGTCGAAGTCCCCCGGCCATTTATCCGCGAGGATGGCCGCCAAATCCACGTTGTTCAGGA
>JAZDOF010000447.1:0-12788 GCA_043799015.1 Pseudomonadota bacterium
CGACGTCCGTGCCCCCACACCCTTGTATGAGTTGTTTGGTGAGGTCCGAACCGTACGCCGGAACCGACCACGAGCAAAAACATGCCCACAGACCGACGATCAACACTACGTCCCATGCCCAATGCCGTTTCCTTGTGATCAGGTCCCTTCGCGTCGCTCCTATTCCAAAAACGTCCATACCGCTCCGAGGCACAACGAGCCGACAAATGCGTTCCCATTCTCCAAGTATGAAGCCGCCGATGCCCGACGACAGCCGCAACTGATCGAAAACTTTTACGGATGGCGTTCCACTTGTCATTTCCGAGCGTACATCACCCCCTGACTCTTCGGCAACCGTTTTCTCGCGCGTGCTCCGCGCCCGAACCCGGCTGGGGGACCACCGGCCGAGGGGAAGGCCGACACTGTGGAAGATCGCTGTGGCCCATTCCAGCGTAAGAAGATAGTTTCTGTGGTGATTTTGGGCACTTGACAAACTCCCGCCCGAACGAGTATGCTTCATTGAGCCGTTTGCGCAGGACCTAGTTCAGCGTGTTTATCCGCTGGCGCAACTGCACAACCTGCTGGAGGGCCGCTACTCAGCTCTGTTAGGAAAGGGGCACAGTCCTTGAACGCAGACACCCCGCCCAACGGGATCTCGGCTGATGATCCGTTGGATCGCCCGGCCACGAGAGCCATGGTCGAAGCCTTGTTTCGCGCCGGCCTCTTAAGCTCGCAGGAGCGATCGGTTGCCTTGACACACCATCCGTCCTCGTCGGTCTTCGAGGCGAGGATCTGCAACCGCTCGGGCCACCCGAGGGAATCCGGTGAACGGGGTCCAAGGGCGGGAGTTGACCGTCGCTCCCCACTATCGCTTTGCGTTGTCAGCGAAGTAGTCAAGGACCAAGAGTCGTTATTGAAAACTCACCGCTTGATACCCCAGCGCGCGATCTATTTCGCCGACAAGGGCTTCGGACGCTTCGCAGCGGACGCCGGGAGCGCTGATTACCGTCTCCGTACGATTCTGAATAATCACGTGGAGGAAGACCGGCAACGGTCCTTTGTTCCGTTCCATTATCCTCTTGAGCGCCTGTATGTGTGAAGCGTCGGTACCCGTGGACAGGATACGTATGTGGACTTCGTTGCTGAGACGTTGGGGGGCTTGTCGGAGAAGCAACAGGTCGTTGGCGAGGATTTTGTTTCCGTCGCCTTCACCTTCTTTGGTCCCCACCATCAGCACCGGTTCACCCGATTGAAGAATGTCTCCGGCCCGGCCGTAGAGGTCCGAGAACACCGTCACCTCCACCACGCCCCAAAGGTCTTCCAGCGTGATGAAGGCCATTCGATCGCCTTTCTTGGTATTGTGCTCCTTGGTTTTCTTTATGAGACCCGCTATTCTCACCGGCGTACTCGGAGCAACCGTTGAAAGAGTCATGGACGAGGCATTGGAGTATTTCTTGATCAGGTCTTCATACTTCATGAGCGGATGACCGGTAACGTAGAACCCCAGTATGTCCTTTTCGAAGCCTAGTTTTTCCAAATCTTCCCACTCCGAAACATCCGGTATCACCCGGGGGCCCGCTCCATCGTAAGATGCGGACGCATCGTTCTGAAACAGATTAAACTGCCCCACGGCCTTTTCTTTGTGATGCTTCTGAGCTTCCTCCAACACGGCATCGAGCCCCATGCCCATGGCTTGACGTGAATGGCCCGAACCATCGAACGCGCCGCATTTGACCAGGCTCTCCATTACCTTTTTGTTCACTTTGCGCAAATCAACCCGGCATGCAAAATCCTGAAGGTCACGGAACGGACCGTCCTTCTTCCGGACCTTGATAACGGCCTCGACCGCTCCCCGCCCGACGTTCTTCACGGCACCCATTCCGAACACGATTTTTCCCTTTCTCACCACAAAATCGTTCTCCGATTGGTTCACGTGAGGAGGAAGCACTTCGATTCCGCGCTCCCGGCACTCGGAAATATACTGGGTGATCTTGTCCGTATTCCCGGACTCGCAGGTGAGCTGGGCCGCCATGAACTCAGCGGTATAGTGAGTCTTGAGGTACGCTGTTTGATAGCTGACCATGGCATACGCGGCCGAGTGGGATTTGTTGAAGCCATAGCCTGCGAACTTCTCCATGAGCTCGAATATGTACGTCGCCTTGTCGGGCGGTATCTTGTTCTTCGCGGCCCCTTTCTCGAATTGGTCCTTCTGCCGGGCCATTTCTTCCGGCTTCTTCTTTCCCATGGCCCGCCGCAACAGGTCGGCATCCCCCAACGAATATCCGGCCAGAGTGACGGCAATGTTCATGACCTGTTCCTGATAAACGATGACGCCGTATGTTTCTTTCAGAACCGGTTCCAGTTCGGGCAAGGGATACTCGATCGACGTCCGGCCATGCTTGCGGTTTATGAAGTCGTCCACCATGCCCGAATCCAGGGGACCGGGTCGGTACAGGGCCAGTATTGCGATGAGGTCTTCAAAAACCGAAGGCTTGAATTTGGTGAGCATTTCCCTCATGCCCGACGATTCGAGCTGGAACACCCCCATGGTGTCTCCACGACTCAGCAGGGCATAGGTCTCGGCATCGTCGAAAGGTATGGCGCTAAGGTCCAACTTTTCGTTTCGCGATTCTTCGATAAGCTTTAGGGCACGATCTATGACGGTTAGGGTCTTTAGGCCGAGAAAATCAAACTTGACCAACCCGATTTTTTCCACCCAGTTCATGTCGAACTGGGTCATGGTTTCACCCTTGCTGCCGCGGTACAGAGGGAGTATTTCCATGAGCGGACGGTCCGCGATGACTATGCCGGCGGCATGGGTGGACGCGTGACGGCTCAGGCCCTCCAGTGACTTGGCCGCGCTGATGAGCTCGGCCACGCGCGGGTTGGTCTTTATCTCCTCAGCCAATTTGGGTTCCCGTGCTATCGCCTTATCCAGCGTGATCTTCAGCTCATCCGGGATCAACTTGGCAATCCTGTCCCCGTCCGAGTACGGCATGCCCATGACCCTCGCCACGTCTCTGACTACCGCCTTGGCCTGCATCCGGCCGAAGGTTATGATTTGGGCCACGTTTTGCACGCCGTATTTCTTCGTCACATAGTCGATGACTCGCTCACGCCCGTCCATGCAAAAGTCCACGTCGATATCGGGCATACTCTTTCGTTCGGGATTGAGGAAACGTTCGAAAAGGAGGGTATATTTGATCGGGTCGATGTCCGTTATGCCGAGGGAATATGCGGCAAGGGAGCCTGCCGCGGAGCCTCGGCCCGGACCGACGGGCACGCCCGACTTCCTGGCGTACCCGATGAAATCCGCAACTATGAGGAAGTAACCCGAATACCCCATCTCGTGAATAAGCCTGATCTCACGATCCAGCCTTTCCTCGTAACTCCGGCGCTTGTCGTCGTCAAATCCCCCGGCCGCGACGAGCTGCCTTGACCTCTCCTCCCATCCTTTGCGAGTGCTCTTCTCGAAACGCTCTCTGAGGGTCTCGCCGGTTCCGGGATCGAACCGCGGCATATGGATTTCATCGAATTGCAGGAGCAGGTTGCATCGCTCGGCCACGACCAGCGTGTTCTTAATCGCGTCAGGCACGTGTCGGAAGTCATGGGCCATTTCCTTGGGAGACTTTACATAGAACTCCTCGGTTTCGAACCGCATCCTCGACGGATCATCCATCATTTTGCCGGTCTGTATGCACAGCAGCACTTCGTGGGCCTTGTGATCCTCGCGTCTCAGGTAATGGCAATCATTGGTGGCGACAAGCTTGACGTCGAGCTTTGCCGCTATTCTCATCAGGCCCTCATTTGCCCTTCGCTGGTCCTCGAGCTTGTTCTCCTGCAACTCGAGGAAGTACCTATCCGGGCCGAAGAGATCCCTGAACCACGCGGCCCGTTCCAATGCTCCGGCCTCGTCGCCGGCAAGGATACGTGACGGGATTTCACCGGCAAGGCAGCCGCTCAAACAGATGAGTCCTTCCCGGCAGTCGGCAAGCAGCTCTTTGTCTATCCTGGGTTTGTAATAGAAACCTTCGAGGTATGCCTTGCTCACAAGCCTGCAAAGGTTGCGGTAGCCTTTTTCGTTCTCGCACAGGAGGATCAGGTGGTGGGCGGTGGTTTCCCCCTGCTTGGAGGTATGTTTGAGTCGAGACTCCGGCGCCACGTAGGTTTCGCACCCGATAATCGGCTTTAGGCCTTGACTCTGAACTCCGGTGTAGAACTCCATTGCCCCGAAGAGATTGCCGTGGTCCGTTATGGACAGAGTCGACATCTTGAATTCACGGGCCAGGTCGATCAAGTCGGGAATGCGGATAGCTCCGTCGAGCAATGAATGTTGAGTATGAACATGGAGATGAACGAATTCCGATCGGGGCATAGGCGGTCCTCGACTTTCTGATGAGGGGGACTTTGGACGCCTATATTATAAGCATGAAGGACGTCCGTGCCAAGAGACGGCTAAGCCTGGAGGAGGTGCCTTAGAGGCCCGTAGGCCCACATGGAGCTTGCTTTTTGGGCCCATATGTTTTACGCTAAGCCGCCGTTTGTACAAGGCCGAGATGTTTCGACTTCGATTAAGGAGCTTTCAGGAATACCCAAGCCGGTACGGTCGGGTAGTGTGCGAGGCCCCGACGGGCATTGACGCGGACCGCTGCGCGGGTCACCGCCGTCACACGGAAAGCCTCCCAAGGATAGTCGTTTTCCGGGCACGCTCCAATCCTTACCCCCCTTTCACATCGGAAGAAGGGCCTTGGGCCCCCCGCACCCCATTGGGGTGAGGGGATAGGTGAAGACCGAACCGGGTCGATTCCATCCCGTTGGGTCGGAAGTCTCGCCTCGAACGATCAAGGATTAGTAACCGTTCGCCGCAATGGACAAAGAATGAACCACAAAGACGCTAAGGCACAAGAAAAATCAAAGGCCCGTTAAGCGCTTATCGAGTGATCCGGTTCGTGTTTAATCGGACCTCACGCACCGTTTCCCTTTTTCCTTTGTGTCTTGGTGACCTTGTGGTTTGTTTTTCCGGGTGTAACGTATAGGTCGCGGTAAACGCCAACAAGGATTCGGCGCTTTAGTTAAGCACCCGGCGTCGTTCCAATTCTTTTTTTGGAAAGAGTCTTACAACCCTATGTCAATCTCCATCGCAAAACCCAAAGATGCGCTAGTTATAGGACAGGACACATCAGCAGGTGTTTCACTGGCACTTGCCGATATGGCGGCCGGCTTGAAGGCTTGGGAAATATGGGGCGTCCTAGGTTGGAACGAAATCAAGCAACGTTACAGACGGACGTTCCTGGGTCCGTTCTGGATTACCATGACCCAGGCAATTATGGTGGGCAGCATAGGTTTTACATTCAGCTATCTTTTTAATACGCCGATGCAGGATTATATGCCGTTTCTCACCTTGGGCCTTCTTGTTTGGGGATTGATAAGCACCATCATAGGTGAAAGCTGCAACGCCTTCACCCAAAACGCCGGATTCATCAAGCAAATGCCGCTTCCTAAGTCCGTCTTCGTTTTGACTCTAATATGGCGCAATGTCCTGATGTTTGCCCACCACATGGTTATATATATCCCGGTGGTAATTTTCTTCGACGTCCCATTGACTCCTCAAATGCTCTGGGCCGTGCCCGGGCTGTTGATCATCTGCCTGAACGGTTATTGGTTGGGGTTGTTGCTGGGAACGCTTTGCACCCGATTTCGCGACATACCGCCGGTGGTCTCTGTAATGCTTCAGGTGGCCTTTTTCGTCACGCCGATCTTTTGGAAGCCACAAGCCATCTCCCAAGCAGTTAGTTGGATTGTGGTTTGGAACCCCCTGGCCTATATGCTGGAGGCGGTGAGGGGGCCGCTACTGGGGCGTCCGCCGGATTTCACGGCCCTTGTGATAATGATATTTATAACCGCGGCCGGTTTTGTCGTCGGCGTCGCATTCTTCGCCCGCTATCGTTCCCGCATTCCTTATTGGCTCTAACGGGGTACTCACATGGCAAACGTAATTTTAGACAACGTCAGCATCGAGTTCCCCATATACGATGTGAACGTTAGGTCGCTGAGGAGCAGCTTGTTAAAGGCGACCGTTCCCGGCCGCATAGGCATAAACCAAAAGGACCGAGTCTCTTTCACCGCGATCAGGAATATAGATCTGCACATCAAAGATGGTGATCGTCTCGGGTTGATCGGGCCCAACGGGGCGGGAAAGACCACATTGCTGAAGGCCATATCGGGTATTTACGAGCCTGCTCAAGGGAGCATCAGTATATCCGGAAAGATAGCGACCCTGTTTGATTTGACCCTAGGTATCGACTACGAGCTTACGGGAAGAGAAAACGTCTTTCTGAGGGGGCTCGTGCTCGGCATGACGCGCAGGCAAATTAGGCGTCAAATGGAGGAAATAGAGGAATTTGCCGAGCTTGGAGAATCTTTCAACATGCCGGTCCGGACTTATTCCTCGGGTATGCAGATGCGCCTGGCTTTCGCTGTGTCAACGAGCATTGACCCGGAAATACTGCTTATTGACGAGGCGATAGGAGCAGGCGATCTCCACTTCATGCAAAAGGCCGACAAACGAATCGCGTCGGTAATGGGGCTCAGCAGAATCATGGTTCTTGCCTCCCACAGCCTTGAAATATTGCGAAAAAGCTGTACCAAAGGCGTTTTTCTCAGAGAAGGCCGTATCGAAGCGGTGGGCCCCATAGAAGACGTGATAGAAGCCTATCGATCAACCGTTTGAGGCCGTACGGGCGGGGTCTTGATCCCGTACGGCGGCATTGCCCGTCTTGTCCCTGGAGAGATACGCGGCCGATTCCAGATCCCTCAGAACTCGGTCCCTCCAGCCCTTGGGAACATGGATGGTGTGAATCGTCCCCTTCCCTTCAAGAGACGCCTTGAACATCGTCTCCGCCTTTCGAAGGCCGGGGTTGAGTTCTCGAATGAACCGAACGGATGACTCCGTGATCGTAGCAAGCACGCTCAAGGGCAGGTCTCGCTTTAGAGTCAGGTTTTCGAGAGTATCGCAATCAAGTGGAGCGAGCGGCGGGATCTGAATATCATAGGCGGCCCTGTGGCCGTCAATGATCGCGATTGCTATCCATCGAGGCACGTAGTTCTCGGTCTCCAGCGGGAGTTTCATATCCCAATACAGATTGGTTCGGTAGGTCTCGGAGCGATATTGAACCGCGCTCAAGCCGGCGTTGTAGGCCGCGGCGACGGTCAGCCAACGGCAGGTCTGAGATTCGGATTGTAGATTGGCGCAAAGCCACCGGAGGTACCGCGCGGCGGCTCGGGTTGACAGAACGAGATCGCAACGTTCATCGTGTAGTTTATCTACCCTCAGAGTCCAGTCAAACCCCAATGCCTTAGAGGCATCCTTTGCGGTAGGCTTCACGAACTGCCACCAACCGAGGGCCTGGGTGGGGGACTTGATTGAGCTGGTATAGCCGGATTCCAGTGCCGGGAGCAACGCAAACTCTTTGGGCACGCCTTCCTGTTCCAGGATCCGTCCGACCAAGCACCCGTATCGGTCTTTTCGTTTCAGCCACAGCCCCGTGGTTTCTCGGAGGTCGGTAAGCAAATAGTCGATCTCGGATTCGATCCTTCGGCGAACATCCGGTCGGGCCAAGGGGATTGTTTCTCGGCAAAACACCAATCCTCGGTCCGTTACGGTCTGCGGCAGGCCCCGACGAGACTCGGCGGCCGCCGGCCGGGGTCCGTATTTCAGTTGGTCCAAAGATGCCGATCTCACCATTTCTTCCCTTTGTATCTCAAGGGAGGCTTCCTTTTGTTTGAGTGCCTCCACCGTCTCCCTTATTTCTCTTACGGGATCGGCAGTGTAGAAGTCGGAGGGCAATTTCAAGGACATTAGGATCAGCCGGGCTACAACTCTTTCAGCCGGGGAAAGATGCCTTGCGGCGGCGGGATCGCGCGTTTCCCAGAGTCGGGAGTCTTCCGCGAGTGGTCCGTAATCCCTGATGATGGACCCGTACAGGGGACCGCCCTGTTGACCGAGAGATTCTCGCTCTCGAATCTCGGCTTTTAGTTGGCGAGAAATTTGGTACAGGGTCAACAAGGACTGTTTGGCGCCTATTTCAGCCGACAGTAAGGGGAAGGCGAGCATGACGAAGAACAAAGGCGGGACGAGAAGGCACGTACCCGCCGTGTGAAGGAATCTCTTCATGGTTCGTCATCCCCTTGGGACGACGAAAGAAGCTCTTGCGGTTCGGGACGGCCCCTTTCCTGGTCCATTACGGCAATCAGGCCTCTGATTCTATTATTCTCGGGCAGCTTGGCCCGAGCCTCCGACGCACGTTTTGCGGCTTGTTCCTTATCTCCCGACTTGAGTAAGGAGATGACCAAGTTGACCCAGGCAGGACCGAAATTGGGGAAGGCCGTAATAAGTTTTCCGTAGATCCCGGCGGCCTCACCGGGGTCTCCTAAGAGTTCTCTACAGAGAGCGGAGTAAAACAGCGGCCTCGGGTCATCCGGCGCCAGTGCACGGGCCAGGTCAAATGCGCGTTGACCGCCGGCAAAGTCCTTTGCTTCGAGTAATCGCAATCCATTGTTTAACAGTGCTTCCTTTGCGGGATGGGGCATGCGCGGGGGCGTCCGAATGCTTCGACCGACTTGCAATTGTTCAATGTTTCGTTTCGCGGATTCATGGTTCGGGTTGATTTCAAGGGCACGGCGATAGGACTTTTCGGCATCCGCGAGCCTGCCGAGATCCTCCAATACGGTCCCCATCCTGACCATGGCGTCGACATGGTTGGGGGATTTTTCCAGAACCCTCTCAAGGGCTTCAAGCGCTTTTCGATTGTTGCCCTCCAACCGCCATGCGGTGGCCCGCGCGAAATCGAACTCCTCTTCAAACGAATATGCGAGCCCATTCATCACGACCAGCGCAATGAGCAGCCGCGCAGCCACGAAGGAAAAGGGTTTTCCAATACCCCAAAATGTTTGAACAAAGACCATTATCCATCACAATAGCACACAAACGGCTGAAAAAAAAGCGCGTCTGCGGGCGATTGTCCATGGCGATCGTTGGTCGATTGACCGAAGGCGTCGTCTTCCTTCCCCGGTCTACAGCCTCACGTCGTCTCGGGGACTGGAATAGGAAGATGTCTAATCCGGGCGCCGGCTTCGGAAATAGTAACGATGACACCCATATCAAGCGCTTCACAGTGCCGGCTGATAACGTTGTGAAGATGCGGATTGACCCGCTCAGGGCGCATGTTCCGTAAACGAAAAATGATGACGGTCGGCAACCGAGCCCCGGCAGATGCGAGGAGATGACCGAAGTCCAGATCATGTGTCAGGAGAATGCTGTTCTCACGGTAGGCTTTCTCTATTATCTCGGCGTCGGTTAGTCGTCCGAGGCCTTCTATGCCTAGATGGACCGCCTGATGGCCAAGGTCCCGCAAGAACGTTACGGTTCTTGGAGAGATCCCCATGTCGGCAATGAATTTCATCAGGATGCCAATTCAATTGGATGAACCGTTTCTTCCGCCAACCACGCGACAAAACGAAGTGCTTGGTTGATGTCCTCGGATTCTAAGTAGGGATAAGCCTCGAGGATTTCCTCCGTGGTCATCCCGTTGGCAACCAAGTTAACCACGAGCGAAACCGTCACTCGCATGCCACGAAGACAGGCTTTGCCGCCCATAACGTTCTGGTCAAACGTGATACGATCGAACTCCCTCATATGAGCCTCCATCGTCGGTCGCCTCAATGCCGACATGTTCAAGTGTATCGGAGAAAGGCATCGACATACAAGGGGCCGTCATCGGCCGTCCGTCCCTATCCGGCGCGCTCGCCGAAGGAGCATACTCGGCCTGAAGGAGCCCGCAACCGTAAGTAAGGACGCGCATGTTTGTTGCCCTCGTCCATTTGGCGTGATAGATAGAACCCCACGAATCAAAGGAGGTCCCCTTGGACGAACTTGTTACCGGTATTGAATCGGTCATGAAAAATCTGGAAGACGAATTGATCCGGCAGATCAAGAGTCATGTACCGGTCGCGTTTGAAATCGGGGCCCATATTTTGAACAGCGGCGGAAAACGGATTCGTCCGGTGCTCACCGTGGTTTGCGCCCGCTTGGGCGGCTACACGGGATGGGATGCCGTGCGTCTTTCAGGTGCCATAGAGTGCATCCACACCGCAACCCTTCTTCACGACGACGTGGTGGATAAGGCCGACACACGACGCGGTCTGCCGGCGGCAAACACCGTATGGTCAAATGAGATGTGCGTCTTGGGCGGAGATTTCATATTGGCCAAAGCCTTCAGTACGTTGACCGACTTGGGCAATCAGACCATCCTGAGAATCGTGTCGAGAGCCACGGAGAAGCTGGCGGAGGGCGAACTCCTTCAAATGGCCAACATTGGGAAGATGGACCTTTCGGAAGAGGACTACCTCCTAGTTATAGAGGATAAGACCGCAGTACTTATGGAAACCGCGTGCCGTGGAGGTGCCATATTGGGAAGCCTCGACGGAGAAGACCAGGAGGCCCTGGCGGCCTTCGGGTACAATTTGGGAATGGCATTCCAAATGACGGACGACGTCATCGATTATCGCTCCGATAAGGAGGTAATGGGTAAGAACCCGGGGAAAGACGTCGAAGAAGGTAAGCTCACGCTCCCGCTGATCCTCGCGTTGAAGAAAGCCGAACCGGAGGAGAAACGCCGGGTCGAGAGTCTTTTGCTCTCAAAAAAGCTTGCGGAAGGGGACCTTTTGTGGATAAGGGAATTCTTGGAGCGGCGGGGTGGGATGGCTGAGACTCTTGTGAAGAGCAAAGCATATGTCCAAAGGGCGATCGATAGCCTGGACCGATTTCCCGATTCGGAAGAGAAACGAGCCCTTATTGGAATTGCCCACAAGGTGCTTCACCGCACTCACTAAAACACCGTCGCCGTGTTCATGGCCGAAAATGTCGGCTGTCGCCCTGTTTATCGCTCCGAGCTTTTTCGAAAGGCTGTCCATGTCCCACAAACTATTCAGCATTTGCATAATAGCCTTTATTGCGCTTCTTATGACCGGCTGTCCCGCCATATGGGGCAAGGCCCCGGGAAAAGGGGACATTTCGGCGGACGATATGTATACGAAAGCGGAGCAGTACTTCAAGGACGGCGACTATTCTTCGGCCGTAATGTACTACGAAAGGCTCAAGTCGGCCCACCCCGATTTCGATAAAATGCCGGAAGTCCTAATCAAGTTGGGCGAGGCCACCTTCGAAGCCGGCGAATACGACAAGGCAAGCGCTCGCTATCGACAATTCCTGGAGCTGTACCCCGCCGGCAAAGATGTGGATCGAGCCAAGTACATGGTCGCCATGTGCTACTTCAGCCAGATAAAGAAAACCGACCTGGACGGTACCATGCTTGCCAGGGCGGCCGACTCTTTCAAAGGAGTTGCCGACGCGGCGAAAGACCCCGAGTGGAAATCGAAGGCGGAAGAAAAATACCGAGAATGTCGAAAGAAGCTGGGGGAAAAAGAGCTGTACAAGGCGAACACCTATGTGGCGCTGCGAAATTACAAAGCCGCCAAGATGGCTGCTCAACGCGTGCTCGACGTCTACGGCGACCTGGGAATGGACGAAGAAGCCAAGCAAATCCTTGAAAAATACAAAGGTGAATGAACGGAGATACGAATGATCGATGCCCACTCCCCTATGCAAGACGAAGTACATCCGGACAACCCCATCCGCGGATGCTTCGGATGCGGTGCCGACAATCACGAAGGGCTGCAACTCAAGAGTTACGTGGACGGCGACCAGGTCAAGGCGAAATGGCGCGCCAAACCGCATCATGAGTCATATCCGGGATTCCTGAACGGAGGAATCGCGGCCGCTTTGATCGACTGTCATTCCGCGTGGACCGCCATGGCCGCGGATTGCATGGAACAAGGTCTTGACCTGTCGCAGAATCCCGACACGCTCCCGGCAGGCTGGACCCGCGCCATGACCATCGAGTACCTGAAACCCGTTGATCTCAATACGGAGATTGAGCTTAGGGCGCACTTGATCAAGAAGGGTGCAAAGAGTCGTACCATAGCCTGTTCGTTATACTCGGGAGACACGGAGTGCGTGCGGGGAGAGGTCACGATCGTAATGACGGGTGCTTGACGTCCGTGCAACTTCACGGCAACCCGTGACGGGTCATTTTGGGGGTGAAGAAGCAACGAGACGTTATGGTCCTATTATCATAAGAGTTTTTGAAATCGCTTTGGAATTATTGGTTCATTCCTTCCCGTCGCGGCGGCCGCGTTCGAGCAGCCCATCCATGTTTCCACCAAGGATCTTTTCTCGATCCGGCGATTTGATCCCGGCCTCATCGAGCTGCATGTCGTATCTGCGTCGACCCAACAAGGGGTAGTCGGTCCCAAAGACGATTCTGTCCGCTCCTGCCGTACGCAGCGCAATGTCGAAAACATCCGAGGAATAGAGAAAGGGGGACGCTGCCGTGTCAAAGTAGGTATTAGCGAATACCTTTTTGATTTCGGGCATCAGAGCATAGAACATGAGCCCGCCACCCCAGTGGGCCAGGATGAAGGTCGTATTCGGGTGGGCGGCGATCATATCAACGAGGCCTGCCGCGTCGACATTGATTTTTCCCGGATAGACATGGCCCACGGGTTCGTTGACGTGTATCAGTACCGGTGTACCTTTTTCTCGTGATAAGCGGCACACGGGGTCCAAGCGAGCCAGGTTGTCCCTTGTCCAACCATCGTGGTAGGCGGCTAATTCACCCACCCCTGCAAACCCGCCGTTGAGGGTCCGAAGGGCTTCGTCGACCATGGCCGCGTCCAAATCGGGAGAGAGT
>JAZDOF010000450.1:0-2392 GCA_043799015.1 Pseudomonadota bacterium
CGACGTCCCGTTTATCTGGCCCGCCAAGTACAGCCCCTTGATCTCACGTGTCTCCAATGTGAGGTTTAGACACGTGGGATGAATGTAGTCGTACTCGATGGCATAGGCGGGCCGAACGATCTCCGCTTCCTCCAGTCCCGGAACCGATCTGACCAGGTCGAACTGAACGTGGGGCGGCAGGGAGTTCCCGAGACCTTTCACATATACCTCGGATGTTCGCAATCCTTCGGGCTCCACCACGACCGGATGCCTCTCTCTCTGGGGGAAGAGAGCCACCTTGTCTTCGAGAGATGGACAGTACCTTGCCGGCGTTCCCTTTATTCTTCCCGAGTATAGCGACGATTCGGCCAGGTGTTTTCTGACGATATCGTGGGTCTTGTCGGATGTGTGGGTTTTGAAACAGGACCTTACCGGGCGATCTATCGCGGAAGTGCGAAGTGAGAACGGTTTGATTCCTTCATCCCCGGGGTCCTCGTCCATGACGGCAAAGTTTACCGACGACCCTTTGAGTCTGGGCGGCGTCCCTGTCTTGAACCGTTCCCAAGGAAGCCCGAGCTGCCTAAGTTGGACCGCTAGTTCGCGAGCCGGAAATTCCCCGGCGCGGCCCGCGGGGTACGAAACGCCCCCGACATGGATCATGCCGTCCAAGAAGGTGCCCGCGGCAAGGATGACCGCTCCGGCTTTCACTTCGTAACCCGACCTCTCGCGTACTCCCGTGCAACTGGATCCCTTGAACAGGAGGGTCGTCACCATCTCCTGACGTGCCGTCAATCGCGGCTCGTTTTCAACCGCGGCTCGCATGGCCAGTGCGTAATCAACTCGATCGCACTGCATCCTCGATCCCTGGACGGCGGGTCCTTTGCGCGTGCCGAGCGTCTTGTATTGAATACACGACGCGTCGGCCGCGAGCCCCATCTGACCCCCGAGGGCGTCTATCTCCTTCACGAGATGGCCTTTACCCAACCCGCCGATGGATGGATTACAGGGCATGAGGCCTATGGTATCCACGTTCAACGTGTACATCCACACTGAAAGGCCCATGCGTGCCGCGGCCAAAGCAGCCTCGCAACCTGCGTGACCGCCGCCCACCACAACTATGTCCACTTCCGTCATTACAGTTCCAAGTCAATCAATATGGTATAGTGACCCTCCTTGAATTTTGCGGCAAGGCCGGCCCGGCGGAACCAAGGTAACGTAGGGGCGGGGTTTATCCCCGCCCCTACAGATGTTTGTTTCGATTCACTCAACAGTTCAGGGTTCCCGCAATTCTCAACGCGTGACACTATACTATCCGACATTAGCACATCGTTGAAGAAATAGGTTTTCATCTTCAGCGTCGTCGATTCGGCCGCTATTGACCCACCTATTCCTTTGTCATAGAGTGAGGGTTTCAAATAAGGAGGCAGCGGCCTTACCGACTCTATTCCGGTCCCGGCCGTAGCGGCGCCTCACACTCCTGTTGAAAGGTCAGCAGCTTTCCATGATTCTTGCGATCAACCCGGAGCATCCGCAACCACGACTTATCAAACGCGTGGCCGATATCCTTAGGAGTGACGGCATAATTATATACCCCACCGACACGGTGTATGGTCTGGGCTGCGACATAAACAGCCGAAAAGCCTTGGACCGGGTGACGAAAATCAAGAAGATAGACAATCGACGTCATCTGACGTTTATTTTTTCGGACTTGAAGCAGATTTCGTCTTATGCTCAGGTAACCGATTCCGCTTACAGGACCCTCCGCCGTTTCCTTCCCGGACCTTACACGTTCGTCCTGAAAGCCACTCGATTGGTTCCACGCATTGTTTTGACCAAGCGAAACGAAGTCGGCATCCGAATTCCGGGAAACCCCGTTTGCCAAGCTCTGGTGGCGGAGATGGGCAACCCTATCCTGAGTTCGTCGGTTCGCATGCCCGATGACCAACTCCTCGACGATCCCCGTGAGATGGAAAGGCACTATAAAGGGCAGGTCGACATCGTGGTGGACGGTGGGGCCTTTCTTCCGGAACCTTCATCGGTCATCAGCCTACTGGACGAGGAGCCGGTTGTAATTAGGGCCGGAAAAGGGGATGTGAGCTATTTTTCGTAGGCATAGAGAGCGATGGTGGTGCAGGCCGCCGTCAATACCCCATGCTGTTGACCGAAGGGATTCTCTGGCAATCGGGGGAACATGTATGTGAATCGGGGCATGTGGAGGGGCGACCGGCGGTCCCGCTTCAGCCGATAAAGGCGGCGACCCGCACGAGATTAGAGGACTTCTCCGGTGGTGGTCCGGCAGCCGCATTACAGTCCGGTCGACGGACGGTGACCTATGGATTTCGACAAGTTGTTTCCTACGCTATTCGGTATTTTGTGCGTCTGTGTTTTTCTGGTCACGTTCTTCCTCGGGGAT
>JAZDOF010000472.1:0-3922 GCA_043799015.1 Pseudomonadota bacterium
GGTTCGAGCGGCATGGTCCGCCAGGTAAGCCGCCGCCTGACTTCCTTGTTCTTCCGTAACCCACGTTTCCAGCAATTTCAGCGCATTGTACCACAGAGCGTTGATTTCCACAGCTTTGCCCGCTCTCGGTGTTACGACCCAATCGTCAACCTTGGCGTCCATCCATGTGAGCTGATATCCTTCTTGTCCCTGGGAGAGAAGGCCGTCGGCCGGATCCACCTTGATGTTGAATCGGGTGCCTCGAATGTGGTGATCCACTACGTCCAGAAGCTTGGGAATCAATAAGCCGAGCATGGCACGGTCTTTCGTGATTTCCAGGTATCGCTCGACTGCATGAAAAAACCAGAGGGTGGCGTCGGCAGTGTGGTACAGGCCTTGCTTCTCGCCCTCGGGGAACATATTGGGGATGAGTCCGTCCCGTATGTAATGAGCAAAGGTGCGAATAATCGAACCTGCCTCGATATAGCGCCCCGTAGTCAACGTGAGCCCTTCGAGACCGATCATGGTGTCGCGACCCCAGTCCGTGAACCAGTGATAACCGGCTATAACGCTGTGGAGCTCGTACCCGGCGGCTTGTGCGCGAGCCGCATCCTCCTTGCGCCCCGCGGGTTTAATCACGAATTGATCTGCGGCCAGGACCAGTTCCGCGGCTGTCTTCGTACGTGCCGCAGGATCAGCCAAACTGATGAGATGCTCTCGGCGCTGTTTCTCGGCCAAGAAAGCCTCTTCGGGCTTCAGCGCCAGCATCGTCTCCCAACTGTGGCTCGACGCGACCAGCGCGGCATCCTGATTCTTTTGCAGATCGAGGTGGAAATGGCCCGGGCTCCAAAGATGGCCCTTGCTGTAGTAACCTCGCCTTTCTTCCATCCAGAAAACGATGGGCTGAATCGTTCTGGTGTCCACGATGAAAGCCGAACCCTGACCATAAAGCGCAATGCGGAGCTGCCGTACAGGGCCGCCTGATGTAATCTCGTAACGATTGCGGCCAATAATAGTAATTGAGTAATCTTCCCCGACGGAAGTATCCGGGAGCGCCTCGTGCATTCGGAAGTTTACGGCCGGGCATAATTCCAGCCTCACCGGACCCTCGCCGGACAGCATACGGTACATGATATGTACACTGTTTTGCAGATGTGGGAGTACTAGTCTCTTTTCAAGGACGAAATCCCCTATTGTGTAGAGCCAAACCGGTAGACCGGATTCCAACCTAAATTCCGACAGGACCTGTGGACCGCAAAACTGCGTCGGGTTGCCCGCTTTGATTTCATAGCCGAGTCGCACGCTTGTTCCATCCGGCAGAACAACTTCCTCCGCGAGATCATTCAACATCACTATTCGTCCCAGCGGCGTCGGAAGCGCGGAAATCAGGAGCCCATGATAGCGCCGTGTATGGACGCCGGACACGGTCCCTGATGCATAGCCGCCCAGTCCGTTTGCCACAAGCCATTCGCGTGTGAGCAACACTCCGGTTTCTACCGCATCTTCCCTACGACAAGGAATTCTACGCAACAAATGAGTCATTGAAGGCTTTCTCCATGTTTCCCGGGGCTTAGTACAACTGCCGCGCGACCAGGGATCCGCCAGTTGTCGGGAGTATCTACGGGCGGAGTTCCGGAGCCACCGTACCGTGGATCCTCGCTGGACCAAACGATCTCCCATTGCATGGCTTCCGGCGGTGCCAGCAGGGGTTCCGGCGCGGGATCAAGGTGCCGGTCCAAGCCGAAATTCACCACCACCAATCGGTCATCGCCATTGTCTCCAAAAAACCGCAACACGAAGGCCTCCGGCCCCAACACGGCGCCGTCCATTCCACGATATCGCGGGGCACTAAAAACAGGGTCTTCGCGTCGAAGTCCTATCAAGTCCCGATGAAGCGCGTAAATTCCCGCGTGGCTTCGGCGTTCGGTCATATCGAGTTTCGATTGCCTGAAGAGAGCCGGATCTGAAGGATCCGGAAGGAGACCTTCCATGTCCGGGGCCGCAAGATTCTTAAATTGGTGTAGGAATTCGGTCCTCCCAACATGCACTTTCCCCGCCAATCCCTTCTCATGGTCGGCAAAATAGTGAAAAGGGCCGGATGCAGCGAACTCCTGTCCCTGGAACAGCATCGGGGTCCAGGGACCCAACAACAGGAGAGCGGTCATTGCCCTGTAGCGCCCGGGACTGGTGAGGTCGTGGCATCTTAGCCCACCGGCGGCATTGGCGATCTGATCGTGATTCTGAATGAATGCGACGAACGTAGACGGCATCAGATCAAGACAAGGGGTGCCGCGGCGTTTCTTTTGATGCTTGTACCGCTGGCCTTGGAACAGATAACCCCACTTGGCCGCGGAAATGAATTCCTGTGGAGCCCCACGGTAATCCGAATAGTAGGCTTGGCTACGCCCGGTAAGAGCCACCATCGCGCTGTGGTGGAAATCATCGTTCCATAGGGCGTCCATGCCGTACCCTCCCTGATCCGGGGGCCGAACCAGCTTCACCTCTTGCGGTTCATTTTCAGCGACCAGAATTACGGAACGCCGGCCGGCCGCTCGGCGCACATGCCGAGTTATGACGGCAAGAATATGTTCGGATGATTGATCATAGATGTTTTGAGTCGCGTCCAGCCGCAAACCGTCGAGGTGAAATTCTTCGATCCAGTAGCATCCGTTTGATACAAAAAAATCTCTTACAGGCTCGGCGGAGTGCCCGTCAAAATTGATGGCCTTTCCCCAATCCGTCTTGTAACGATCGGTAAAGTATTCTTCCGAGAATTTAGACAAATAATTACCATCCGGACCCAGGTGGTTGTAAACCACGTCAAGGATAACGCCCATTCCCAACGAATGGGCCTTGTCCACGAATCGGCGAAAATCGTCCGGCCGGCCGTAAAGATGCATCGGAGCAAACAGATTCACACCGTCGTAACCCCACCCGAAATTACCGGGGAATTCGGCTGCCGGCATCACCTCCAGCACCGTTATACCGAGCGAGGCGAGTTCGGGTAGTTCTCGGGCCGCGCTCTCCCACGTACCTTCCCGGGTGAAGGTCCCGATGTGCATCTCGTACAATATCCGGCCGTCGATCGACACACCCGGCCATGCCTGGTCGGTCCACCTGAACAACCCCGGGTCCACTATCTCCGACGGACCGTGTGGTCCGTCCGGTTGGAAGCGCGAGGACGGATCCGGGTAAATATCGGCCGGCCCGTCGAGACGATACCGGTACAAGGTTCCGTTCCCTGCTTCGGGTACCAGCCCGGAGAAATATCCATTCGCCTCTCGAACCAGTTCAAAACTCTTTTTCGAACCGGAGGCGGGGGATGAACCCCCTTCGATCACCACCTGAACTTCTTGACGGAGTGGGGCCCAAACGCGAAAGTGTACTCCGCCGGTGGTCTGAACTTCGGCCCCCACGGGGAGCCTCCTATTTAATTCCGTCACCATTCGGCAATCTCACCTCTTTGAAAATTCTTTGGTATCGGGTCACGTTTGTTCACTTTCGGAGCAGTTTTCGGAAGTGGTACCCGAAAATCATCAGTGTCACCGCTTCACGCAGAGACCCGCGATAGAATACCAATGCCTTCAGCAACAGCTTCCAGTAGTAGATTTTGTTATTCCATTTGTCGAGGATGCCCAAGTAAAGAATGGAATTGAGAAATGCCGCAGTCCCCAACCACGTTATTCTGCGCCGTCTCACAGGCTTGTAAGTCCTCAGAAATTCCAAAACCCGCGTGTAGTATTCCTTGGGGGAATAAAGGTAGTTCAGAACCGCTTCATACCTTTCCCGTACGATCCGTGGGTCCATTTTGGGAATGAAATTCATGGCCCCGTCGCAATTATCGCCGGAGCAGTCTTCCAGCAGTCGCCCCTCCTCTTTGAGTCGCCGGTACAGACGGGTGCCCGGCAGTGCTTCGAGCAGGCCGATCATGGCTTTCACCACA
>JAZDOF010000502.1:0-7097 GCA_043799015.1 Pseudomonadota bacterium
ATCCTTGTCGTTTTCCCTCTTGCCCGAGGCAAGCCGGCACGGGCAGCTCATATATCCGTACCGCTCTTTGTTCACCAGGAGGGCGTCCAGCAGCTCGAAAACGCGTTGCTTGTCCACGTTGAAGTAGTAACCTTTCTTTTCCTGAATCTGCTTGAGCGCGTCATACAGCTTCTCTATTTCGCTCATACCAATTGCCTCCTTGATTTCCTCTTCCTTACACCCGACGATGACCCGGTTGCCGATAACGGGGAACCAAGGTAACGTAGGGGCGGGGTTTATCCCCGCCCGCCGTCGGCATCCAGGGAGCGGGCGGGGATGAACCCCGCCCCTACCGATGTTTGTTTCGATTCACTCAACCGTTCAGGGTTCCCGCAATTCTCAACGCGTGACACCATAGAAACGAGGGTCATCGACCGACTCGGGCACACCGGCACCGGCCGCAGGATGCAACGTGCCTTCCATGCCCGCCGAACAGGCCCCAGACCGGTTCCACGCACAAGTCCCGGGGCAACGAACAACCATCACCAAAGCCTTGGGCCGAGTCCGCCTTCCTTGCGTGAGGCCGTGCCGCCGCCCGAGGAGCCGGGACGGGCCTGGACCTGGGGGGCCTGTGGAGCAGTGAGGACGGGGGCGGCCCCTTTGGATCGATCGGCCTTTGCAGCGGCGCTCTTTACGTTTGGAGTGACCGGCCGTTGCGGAGCAGTCCCCGCCGTTGCGGCCGGTACCCGTTTAGGAGGCGGTGGAGCAGCCTGAGCGTCCGCGCCGGCTGCCGGCTCCTGTGACGGAACCCCTCCGGGGTAGTACGCACTCCCTTGTTGGCTGTAATTGTAGCCGGAGGAGCCTGAATAATAACTTGGGCCTTCAGTCCAGAAGACCGGCGTATCGCATCAGCCGGCCCCTGATTGGGGGGGTGCCGAGGCCCCGGTTACAAGCAGTGCAGCCGAGAATACAACTAACGCTCTCCAAGAAATCATCGATAACCTCATCGGCAATGTCCGCATTGTGAATGACTCTTCATTCCCGCGGCATCGACCTTGTTAGTCATCCGTTTTGTGGTGGCCCGATTTCCGGGGAGGGAACACCCACGTCCTATTTCCGGTCCTCCAGGCGTACTCTGTAGAACCTCCGCTTTCCTACCTGGAGCACCTGTTCCGCCTCTCCGATCGCTATCTCCACGGCCGGATCGCTTATTTCGCTTCCTTCCAGCCTTACCCCGCCTTGAGAGACCAACCTGCGGGCCTCGCTCTTTGATGTTCCCGCGCACTCGGCAATAAGGTCTCCGATGGACATGCTCGTGGACTGAAAGACGCGAACCGGGATATCCAGCGGAAGTTCTTTCTTCTGCACCACCCGTTCGAAGTGATCTTCTCCGCGTACAGCGGCGGCGGCATCGTGATACTCCGTTACTATAGCCCTTGCCAACGCCTTCTTGATCTGCATGGGGTGGAACGCATCTTCCAGGTCCTGATGTCGGTCGGTGTCTCTCAGGCCGTCCTCGTAACGCGCGACTTCGCCTTGGTCCACATCGGTGAGAAGTGTGAAATATTTTACGATAAGGTCGTCCTTGATGGACATGACCTTGCCGAACATGTCTTCGGCCGTGTCATCGACGGCGATGTAGTTGCCCTCGGTCTTGCTCATCTTCTTGGCCCCGTCGAGACCTTCGATGAGCGGCGTCATCATTACTATCTGGGGTGGTTGCCCATGTTGAATCTGCATGTCTCGGCCGGCAAGAAGGTTGAACTTCTGGTCCGTGCCTCCCAGTTCCACGTCACATTCCAAGGCCACGGAATCGTAACCTTGCATTAGAGGATAGAGGAATTCGGTTATGGATATTGGGTTGCCGTCCCGGTATCGCTTCTCGAAATCGTTGCGTTCGAGCATCCTGGCTACCGTGGTGCGGTAGGCCAGGTCGAGGCAATCCGCGAAAGACATGGAATCGAACCACTCGCCGTTATTTCGGAGTTCCGTCTTTTCCTCGTTCAGTATCTTGAACACCTGGTCCCTGAAAGTCTTGGCGTGTTCCCACACCTCTTCTTTGGTAAGTCGTCTGCGACCCTCGCTGCGTTCAGTGGGGTCCCCCACGCGAGCGGTAAAATCGCCGATCAAGAAAATCGCCGTGTGTCCAAGATCCTGGAAATGCTTGAGCTTGCGAATTGTTACCATGTGGCCGAGATGTATGTCGGCGGCGGTGGGATCCACCCCCAGCTTGACCCTAAGCGGTCGCCCGGATGCAAGGCATTTCGTTATGCGCTGCCGCATTTCTTCTTCGTGTATGATTTCTTCGACCCCTCGCATAATATGCTTCATCTGGGCGTCAATGTCGGTGACCGTCATTCCTGGTGCCTTTCTCGAACTTTCCTTTGGTGATGATGGCGTACGCTCATTCCTTCCGGATGGATTGCCCACATTCCAAGTCTCGCCTCAGAAAGGGGGTTTGCGCACGATACTCTGCTCGCGGCCGGGCCCGATGGAGATAAGGGGCACGGAGACGCCGGTAAGGTGTTCCACCGTCTCCACATAGTGCCTGGCGTTCTTGGGCAGATCCTCGTAGGCGCGGCATTGTTCAAGCGGTTCATCCCATCCGGGCAACTGCTTATATTGGGGGACCACACGGGAAATGTCGCTAACATCCGAAGGAACGCGGTCGATCATGTTGCCGTCCAGTTCGTAACCGACGCAGATCCTTATGGGGGATATCCCGGTAAGAACGTCCAGCTTGGTTAATGCCAGGCCGGTAACCCCGTTAAGCCTTATACTGTGGTTCAGCACCACCAGGTCCAGCCAACCGCAGCGACGCGGCCTGCCGGTAGTTGCGCCGAATTCCCTGCCCACTTCACGTATACGCTCTCCGAGATCGTCATTAAGCTCGGTGGGGAAGCCGCCCGCGCCGACTCTAGTGGTGTAGGCCTTGGCAACACCCCAAATTTTCTCCAGTTTTGTGGGGCTGACCGCAGACCCGCAGCAAACGTTTCCCGCCACCACATTGGAGGACGTAACGAAAGGATAGGTCCCGTGGTCTATATCCAGAAGCGTGCCTTGCGCCCCCTCGAAGAGCACGTGGCAACCTTCGGCAATCTTGGACTGTAGCGCCTGGGCCGCGTCCCCGATGTGCGGGGCCAGTTTTTTGCCGTACTCGGAGTATTCCTCCACGATCTCATCGGCCTGCAACGGCGGTGTCTTAAAATAATGCTCGAACAGGAAATTCTTTTCGCCCAAGGCCGCGACGACGCGCGCTCTGAGCGAATCCGGGCGGAGAAGGTCCCCCATGCGGATGCCCACTCGGGATGCCTTGTCTTCATAGCACGGGCCTATACCTCTCCCCGTGGTCCCGATCTTGGCATTGCCCAGGGCCTGCTCCCGGCAGTTGTCCATAACCATGTGATAGGGCATGATGACGTGGGCCCTGTCCGAGATGATCAGTTGACCGTCCCGTGGAAAATGCCCAAGAGTTCTGAGGGACTCCTTCTCCTCTAAAAGGACGGCGGGATTCACCACGACCCCATTTCCTATGACGTTGAGTACCTCCGGGTAGAGTATGCCCGAGGGTATGAGATGGACGATTATCTGCTGTCCACCCACCTTCAACGTGTGACCGGCGTTGTTGCCGCCCTGAAACCGGACTACCACATCCGCGCGCCCTGTGAGAAGGTCAACGATCTTCCCTTTGCCTTCGTCACCCCATTGGGTTCCCACTACTACCAGAGTACTCACGCTTCCACGCCTTTCTCATTGAATATTGAGCGGCACCCTCGTGCTCCGTCGAACAGCCCCAAAGGCCCGTTGGGCAGGGGCATCCTGATATGTGAAAATTCACGATCGAGAGACCGGTCCGGCTGGATGCGAAGCGGCGTCCGGGCCGCCCGTGCCGTGGGGGCCGGCAGCGCACCGCTTTGCATGTACGGTCCGTTAATCGTCCATAATAACCTGATCTACACTGAGGATACCGTCGATGCGACGAATCCCGGCGAGCGTTTTTTCGCCGGCCGGTTGGTCGGTGTTAATAATTGAAATCGCTTTGCCGCCGATCTTTTCCCGAGATAGATTCATCTGAGCAATGTTGACGCGCTCGGCCGCGAGGGCTCCTGCCACCGCAGCGATCATGCCGGGTACGTCTCGGTTGGTAACCACCAGCATGGGCCCCGAGGGAACGGCTTCGGTTACGAATCCGTCGATTTCCGTGATGCGCGGCTCATCGCCCTGACGCCTGAACACAGCTCCGTGTACGCTCCTCACGCTTCCATCCGTCCGGCGAATCTTGATGCCGATTGAGGACGGATATTCATCACCTTCGCGCCGGGCGGTCTCCGTGATTCCTATGCCCCGTTCCTTGGCTATGGATGCCGCGTTTATGTGGTTAACGTGCTCAATGTGAAAACTCGACAGCAAACCGACAAGAGCCGAGTTGGTCATGGGTCTGAGGTCCCACGAGGCGGGCTGACCGAAGTACTCCACGTCCACGGAGGAAACACCGGGCGCGCAAAGTGATCCCACAAACCGTGCCAGCTTGCCCGCCAATCTCAAGTAAGGTCCGACGCGGGAAAGGTCCGATGCTTGAAGCGCCGGCGCGTTGACCGCGTTGCGGATTACGCCGTCCTCCAGGTACTCTATAATCTGCTCCGCGGCCGAAACCGCGACGTTAACCTGGGCTTCCGCGGTTGAGGCTCCGAGATGGGGCGTGGCCACGACCCGTGGATGCATGATCAGCGGGCTTTTACCGGGAGGCTGGACGGAAAAAACGTCCAGGGCCGCAGCCGCAACTTTTCCCGATTCCAGCCCTTGGAACAGTGCGTCCTCGTCGATGATTCCGCCTCTTGCGGTGTTCACGAGCATGACGCCGGGCTTCATTCGGCCGATGGCCCCTGAATCGATGAGGCCTCGCGTCGAATCGTTGAGAGGTATATGAACCGTAATCACGTCCGCCCTGGAGAATATCTCTTCCACGCCGGCGGACTCGATACCCATCTGCCGCATCGTCTCGGGCGTTACGGCCGGATCGTAGGCCAACACCCTCATCTTGAGGCCCTTCGCGGCGCGCGCGGCAACTATGCCGCCGATTCTCCCCAAGCCGAGGACACCGAGGGTGCGTCCCGCGATCTCATGCCCTTGGAACTTTTTCTTTTCCCATCGTCCGGCCTTGAGGGATTCCACGGCAGGAGCAATGTGTCGATGTAAGGCCAGAATGAGACCCAACGCGTGTTCCGCTGCGGCCTGAGAGTTTCCTCCGGGCGTATTCATGACCACCACGCCGCGCTTGGTGGCCTCGACCGTATCGATGTTGTCCGTGCCCGACCCGGCACGCACAATCACTTTCAGGTTATCGGCGGCTTGAATGACGTCGGCGGTGATTTTCGTGGTGCTGCGAATCACCACGGCTTCGTACTTGCCGATGACCTTCTTGAGGCTTTGCGGATCGGACCCGGTCCGTACGTCCACCTCAAAACCCGCCCGATCGCGTAGCATTTCGGCCGCGATTCCATGGACGTTATCGGTAAGCAGGACCGGATGAACCATGTACCATACCTCCAATTCACCAACTCCGCTTCCATGGTATCATAACCGTGAAAGCGACTTGTAACCGACCGATGCCGAAGGTCTCGCCCTTTATCATGCGCCCGCTACCTTCGTGCCGGGAAAAGCCCGGAAGGAGGGGAACAGCGGAAGGATCTTTCGGCATCAGGCAATTTTCAGCCGTTTTTGTCGGCAAAGTCCTTCATGAAATCCGTGAGATCCTTAACCGCATCCGGGCCGACGGCGTTGTAGATGGACGCCCTGCAACCGCCCACCGAGCGATGGCCTTTGAGTCCGCCCAGTCCATTTTCCAGCGCTGCCGCAACAAACTGTTTTTCCATGTCTTCTCCGGGGAGGCGGAAAGTTACGTTCATCATTGATCGGCTGCCCGGGTCCGCGGTCCCTCGGTAGAAATCGGTGCCGTCGATGGCGCGATACAGTAGGTCCGCTTTTTCTTTGTTTCGCTTTTCCATGTTGTCCAACCCGCCGATGGTCTCCTCGATCCATTTCAGAACCAACTCCACGACGTAGATGCCGAAAGTCGGCGGGGTGTTGTACAGCGAATTCTTATCCGCGTGGGTGGTGTAACGCAGCATGGTGGGTATGGTCTTGGGAACACGAGCGAGCATATCGTCACGAATGATCACCATCGTCACTCCCGAAGGCCCGAGGTTCTTCTGGGCGCCCGCGTAGATCAATCCGAACGGCTTGGGGTCAAAGGGGCGGCAAAGCATGTCGGAAGACATGTCGGCCACCAAGGGCGTTTTGCCGGCATCGGGGAATACGGACCACGCGGTGCCCTCGATGGTGTTATTGCTCGTAATGTGAAGGTACGCGGCCCCGTCGGATCCTTCCAGACGTTCCGGTATGTAACTATAGTTGCGATCTTGGCTGGAAGCGACCGTCCTGGTCGGTTTGCCCAAGATTTCCGCTTCCTTGATGGCTTTAACCGCCCAGGTGCCCGTGTTTACGTAATCCGCCCTCATACCGTCGGGAATGAGGTTCATAGGCACCATGAAGAACTGCGAGCTGGCCCCACCCTGAAGGAACAGGACCTTGTAGTTCTCCGAAAGCTTCAGTAGGCGTTTAGTGCGGGCAATGGCATCGTGAAGGACCCCCTCAAAGAGCGCGGACCTGTGACTGATTTCAGAGATGGACATACCTGAGCCTCTGAAATCCAGGAAATCCTCCTTCACCTCTTCGAGCACTTCCAGCGGCAAAGCGGCCGGTCCGGCATTGAAATTACGAATACGAGTAGTCATTCCTCAGCACCTTCCTCCCGGGATAAAACGTCGGACGGGTTCGACTGACGAAAGTGTCTAATTTAGCCTAAAATGAGACACGATTTCAACAGAAAAGACAAAAGCCGAAAGGCGATTGAAGCCTTCGCCGTTTTATGTCATCATGGAACCTCGTCTGTAGTCGTAAGGAAACGAAGGGAATTTCCAATGGATAATGCGAAGAGCATCAAGGATCTTCTTATTTCTTTTCTTCCTTTATTACTCATAATTCTATTCTCGTGGCTCTTCAACTTCGGTACGAAGAAGCTTAAGCGCCGCCTCCCACAGGCTCGGGACGGAGGTGAA
>JAZDOF010000521.1:0-3283 GCA_043799015.1 Pseudomonadota bacterium
GCGGCCGGTTAAGGGCGGTTCTTCTCCGAAGTGGGGAAGGCACGCGGCGACGGCAGGAAGGGGACCGGCCCCGCAGTAGCCGCGCAGGCCATTGGACCTGTCAACCCCGCACCTCCTCGGGCAGAGTCGGCACGGAGCCGCCAACCGTCGTGCCGCGTCGGCACGTTGAAATATTTCGTCGGCCTTGATTTGAGGCATAGGTCTCCTAATCGCGTTGTTCCGGCATTGGTAACCCTTCACTTACGAGGGGGAAAGTCCAATCTCAACGTGGCGCAGGCTTTCTAGCCTGCGAATTTTCTTAGTGCGATCTCGGCAGGCCGGCAAGCCTGCCCCACAAGAGTGAATGGTTACCGGCATTGATTTTTTTCGGTTGCATTCAAGGCGGATCCGACTTTATAATGTCGGGCTTACGTTACTCCTTGCCCCCTTGGGGCTTGATACCCGAGAGGAGATCATATGAGACGATATGAATCGGTTGTGATCCTCGATCCGGAGCTTTCCGAAGATCTGGTTAAGGAATTCACCGAAAAGTACGGCAACCTTGTAAAATCAAGAGGCGGCGAAATAGTCAAGATCAGTGACTGGGGACGAAAGCGACTCGCCTATCCCGTGCGAAAGAGAGAGGCGGGAAGGTTCGTTTTGTTCGACTTCCTCGGCGCTCCATCAGTTATTAACGAGGTCGAGAGAAACTTCAAGATAGCCGATGAGGTTATGAAGTTTCTTACGGTCAAGCTGGACGACAAAGCGGACATGGATGCTTTGATGGGCGGAGCAAAGGAAGAGGCCGTGGAACCCCCCCCTGAAGGGCTTCCCGCCGATGCGGCCCCTGAAGAAGCGGCGACCGATGCGGGCCAAGAGCCTGGTGACGAGCCTCCTGCCGCGGTTCCGACCGATGCCGGCCAAGAACCTGGTGAGGAGCTTCCTGCCGTGGTCCCGACCGATGCCGGCGAGGCCCCTGTGCCGACGGAACCGGCCCCGACCCAGGAAACAAAGGAGGGAGAGTAACCATGAGCAAGCCTCCAAAGCAGCGTAGATTCTCCAGGACAAAGGTTTGCCGTTTCTGCGCGGACTCGTCCCTCAAGATGGACTACAAGGAGCCGGATATTCTTCGCAATTTCGTAACTGAAAGAGGAAAGATCATCCCCAGGCGGATATCCGGTACCTGTGCCAAACATCAGCGGCAACTCACTCTAGCAATAAAGCGGGCCAGGAATATCGCCCTGCTTCCCTTCACGGTAAGAAAAAAGTGAGCGGCCATAGGAGGTAAGCATGGAGATCATCCTTCTCGAGAATATAGATAACCTGGGAATGGTGGGCCAGCAACTGAAGGTAAAAAACGGCTACGCCCGTAACTATCTCCTGCCCAGGAAGCTCGCCTGTTTGGCGACTCAGGAGAACCTTAACTATTACCGGACACTGATTGAGGCCAAGCAGAAGAAGCTTGCCAAGGCGAAGGCCGCGGCGGACGAGCAGGCCAACCAGTTGGCGGGGGTCACCCTCACTTTCATCCGGAAATCCAGAGACCAAGATTCCCGACTCTTTGGGTCCGTGACCAACGCGGATGTCGCCGAAGCACTTTTGGCAAAAGGTTACGAAATAGATAAGCGACGCGTCGCTCTATCGGAGCCTATCAAGAAGCTCGGCGATTACAAGGCCATGGTGCGTCTGCATCCTCAAGTGGTTGCGGAAGTGCCGGTTGTCGTGGAGGCCGAACAAGAATCCAAAGATGGCGTCTGACGACAAGGCAACGCTCAGAGTACCCCCTCAGTTCATTGACGGCGAACGCGCCATACTGGGCGGGGTGCTCATCGACAACGATGCCGTGGCAAAAGTCCTATCGGTGGTCACTGCCGACGACTTCTATAAGGAGGCCCATCGGGACCTGTTTCGGTCCGTGACGACGCTCTTCAATCGCGGGGAGCCGGTGGATTGGGTTACTCTGACCGCAGAGTTGAAACGGTCCGGAGTCCTTGAGCGCGTCGGCGGAACCGAGTACCTTACCGAACTTGTGGAGTTGGTGCCGAGCGCGGCGAACATTCTGCATTATGCCAAGGTGGTTAAGGAAAAGGCGGTGCTCCGCAAGATGATCTCCGCGGCCACCGAGATCATCGGCAAGTGCTACGAACACGATTCCGACATCGGGGAGTTCCTGAACCAAGCTGAGCAGCTGATCTTCAGCATCGGCGAAGAACGCCTCGTTTACAGTCTTTTCGGCATGAAGCCGCTCATGACCGAAGCCGTCAAAACCGTTGAAATCCTGTACGGCAGGCATGAGAACATTACCGGAGTTCCATCGGGCTTCCACGACCTGGATGTGTTGACCGCGGGGTTCCAGCCTTCGGATCTTATCATCATAGCGGGGCGCCCCTCAATGGGAAAGACGTCGCTCGCCCTAAACGTGGCGGTTAACGCGGCGCTCGAACAGGGGACCACCATAGGGATATTCTCCCTGGAAATGAGCAAAGAGCAGTTGGCGCTCAGAATGCTCTGCGGCAAGGCAAGGGTAAACCTGAGGAACCTTCGAACCGGTTGGTTGGGCGGTGGAGAGTTCCAACGCCTGATTCAGGCCGCCGCAATCCTTTCCGAAGCCCCCATATACGTTGACGATACCCCCGCCATCAATACTCTGGATATTCAAGCCAAGGCCCGGCGTTTGAAAAAGGAGAAGGGCTTGGGCTTGGTGCTGGTGGACTACCTTCAGCTCATGAGGAGCACCACCAAATCGGATTCCAGAGAAAAGGAAATCTCCGAGATATCGAGATCCTTGAAGGCTCTGGCCAAGGAGCTCAGCGTTCCGGTCATAGCCCTTTCTCAGTTGAATCGCAAGGTGGAAGAAAGGCCGGATAAGCGGCCACATCTGGCCGATCTTAGAGAATCCGGGGCCATCGAACAGGACGCGGACGTGATCCTGTTCATCTACCGGGACGAGGTATACAACAAGAGCCCGGAAAACCCCAACAAAGGCACGGCGGAAATCATCATCGGGAAGCAACGCAACGGGCCCATCGGGATGGTCAAGGCCGCATTCAAGGCGGAGTTCTCATCATTCCTACCGTATACGACCAGAGAGGACGAAGGTCCCGAGGCCGGCCTTTCCGACACCATGTAAGATGCCCGTCTCTCTATCCGCAGGATCCCCCAAATGGGCTTCAAGATAGGAGATTTGCAAGGGGGTAACAGACTGATTTCTCGTCCCTTTTCTAAAAGGGGTCGGGGGGAGTTTCTTCGTCCATCTTCGCGACAAGGAAGAGGCTGTGGAAGATAATTACATGAAATCAAAGGG
>JAZDOF010000529.1:0-3378 GCA_043799015.1 Pseudomonadota bacterium
TTGACGAACTCCTCGGCGTGTACACCCCGTTGGCCCCGGTGCGTTCGTATGCGTAATCGTAATAAGCAGCGAATTGCATACTACCTGAATAGTCCATCACAATAAGGACATTGGGGTTGGTGCCGGCGCCCACTGTCGGGGGGAGGTAGCAGGGGTCGTATGCGCGTGCTTCATCCGCCGGAATGAGCAAAACTACCGTCAAGGTCGCGACGGCCGCCAAGGTCAAAAAATATGAGTGCGGTTTGCCGAGCCTTTCCATTACCGTCCACCTCCGATGGGGCTAATCGCTGCAATTTCGAGTATGGCGCCGCTTCACGACCCCGTCAAGGACCGGTCCGGAGACCGCTTGGTGCCTCACCAAAATGCCGGGTCCGGAAGCGACTGCTTGCCTGAAAAAAAGTTCGTGCCGGCGACCGGTTCAAGCGCGTCGGCCGGGAAGCACCGCTCCCGGTTAGTGGGGCGGCAAGTCCTTTCGGTTACGTTCGGGAGGTATTAAGAACACGACGTGATCATCTCTCCACGCGGCGGTAACACCGTCTCCAACCTTGAGGGTATCGAGGGCCGCGGATTTGCCCTTGGAATCCCACACCTCGACTTTCTTACCGGCCGTGTCGATCTTCAGATTCCGCGGCGACGTAAATAAAACCACCTTCTTGGAATCCTTTTCAACAATGCTGTGCACTCCCGATACGGCGTAGAACATTTGCTGGTAATACTGGGGGGTCCATGGCGGATACTGCGTCTCGGCGGCGGATTGCGCCGTCGATGTGGATTGCGGTGCGCTTTGGGCGGAAATCAATGCGGGCGCTGCCATGTTCCCCGCTAGGAATGCGGATAAGAGCAGCATGGTCAACAGCAACCACGATCTTTGATGCATGAACTCGTCCTTTCATTCTCGGTGATTGATGATCAAACCCATGCAGGTGAGTTCGTAACTTCCAAAAAGGTGTCCGGCGGTAAGGTCCGTCGACGCTGGAAACGGAAGAAAAAGCTTAACCCTGATCGTCTCGTCCGCGACGCGAAAGTGCGTGCCGACCCCGACCCGGTAATATGAACCTATACGACGGTAAGGCCTGTACCCTCGGAAAGGAGCACACCCAACGCCGTCTGCCCTTCCTAGTTTTTACAGTCAACGGTTCGTGGGAATTGTTCCGAGGTTGTTCATGAAAAAAATCGACGCAAACGCGTTCGGGCTCCATCGTGCCGGGTCACGTTCAAGGCCTCGGGACGTTGTTTCATGATTACCTTTACCTTGTCCCACGGCTGTGTATTCGACGGGTTGGTTCCTCCTGATGCCGCCGTTTTAGGCCCGTGGGTCGTCGGCAATCAAGTAAACCTATCAATGAAACGCTCAATCGGCCCATGGGCCCGGTCATGCCGCGCCCGACTTTTCGCACGCTCACCGCAGCTTCACCCACAACAGTTTCGCCAAACTCGGTCCAGGGTTCTCCCATTGTTCAGGAATCTCGGTCGTCAGATAGATGGTGTCTCCGGCTCTGAGCTTGTAGCTCACATCTTCGATGGTGACGTTGAGTTTTCCGGAAATAAGGTACCCCATCTCTTCCCCCTTATGCGCGAAAAAATGCGACCCGATTTTTCGTCCCGGTGCAAATTCAAGAAGATACGGTTCCGCAGCCGCACCGAAATCCATGTTGCACAGAGACTTCGCGGTCAGGCCGCCCTCCGTTACCGCCGGCAACTTGGTTTCCGCAGCGGCGGACGAGGGGAAAACGATGTGGTTCTTGTCCCCTTCCTTGTCGTGAAAAAAGGAGCTTATCCTTACGGACAGGACTTCCGCAATCTTGAGAAGCGCCGGCAGGGAAGGGTAGATGAGGTTGCTCTCAATTTGCGAAATGGTGCTGGGGGTTACGCCCACAAGTCGGGCCAGGTCGGTTTGTGATACTCCCCTGCGCGTGCGGAATTCCCTCAGACGTCGTCCCAGCTCCATCCGTGCCGATCCGCCCTTTTCCTCTTCAAAACTCACGGTAAGGTCCTTGGTCCAATAGTTGAACGGCTTGTGAAAATTGTCCGAGTCTCGTTTTTCGGCCTTTAGGATGGTCAAAGACGTCTTACCGCGTTTTATGGAAAGATCGATGACGACTTGCGCGATCTGGTTGATTTGAGCCCGGAGCCGGGGGGTATGGGCCTCCTTTTCAACGACCCAATAGGCTACGGTGTTCAACTCGTAAAGCCGAGGACATGAATGAGTGTAGAAGTTGATGACGTTGTCTTCGCCGCCCCACAGCTCTTGAATCCCGGTCAGGCTCTCGAAGATGAACCGCACGTCCCCGTGAAGGGACGAATGAATCCCGTACAGTGTATCCATGACCTGGTTGTTTACCCGCGGTTCGTCCACCCTCACGATGCGGCACGGGGATTCCGGACGCTCCTCGTAGTAGAAACTCAGGAACACTTCCGAACCCGCGCCCTTACCCCAGGTGAAACAATCGAGGATCGTCAGATAGGGGCTTTCCGCCAGGTTCCCGAGCTGATCGAGAAGGTTGCGCGGTGAGCGGTCGAAACTGACGTAAACCACCGGCTTCTTGCGAGCCAGGGACGATTCGAGGAACTTCAGACAGAAGAAAGAAGCCAGGCTCCCCGCTTGGTCGTACCAAATCACATTATCCCCGATAAATAGGTTCCCAAGAAAGCGGTCCAGTTCCGCTACGCCCGACGTTACTTGATTTTTTCCTGATCGGCCGGTTGCCATGGCTTGTCCTGTTTTCTCTATGCCTTCGACATACGTTGATCCATTACGTGCCACGACCCGTCGGTGCTCAAATTCGCACCCTGGGGTAGCTTCAGACATATGCCGGAAGCACCCGCGTCGTCAAGTGAGCGCGGTGGTCGGCAACAAACGGAAGCTGGGAGCAACAGGGGTCATCGGCGGAAAGATAAGGGACGGCTAGGTTGTTCGGTAATCAGGGTGTCTCATGGTTCGCCATGGGTTAGAAACCAGTGGTGTTATAGTGGTTGCCAAAAGTTTTGTCCGAAACAGCCAAATCCCCCCCCACCCCCCTTTACCGGGAGCCCGGTAAGGGGGGAGCCAAAATGCCCCATCGGAACGCATGATTACCCCCCTTTTGTAAAGGGGGGGGTAGGGGGGATTTATCCTCAGAAGCTAAGACGATGTCCGAGCCCTCAAACGGACATTAATTTCGGCAACCGCCATAAATCAAGGCCATGATCTTGCCGGTTCTCTCACCGTTGCCATGTGCGGGTTGATGGTGCCTGGGCCCCAAGTAGGAGTGAATACCGGATGGATACGCCTAATATTCCGTAATTATGGCCTTTTACTGTAAGGACCGCCAGGCTGCCGGACCTACCGTTCCAGGCTTCCCTCCGTGAACGCGGCTTAACAGCTCGATAACCGTGTTG
>JAZDOF010000586.1:0-2537 GCA_043799015.1 Pseudomonadota bacterium
TTGCATTACCGGCCGCGACGATGCCGGCGCATGATGTGGGCCACGGACTGAAACGCGGCTCCCGGGCTCCTGCTATCCGGGAGCGACTACTTGACCGGGTCGTTGCAAAACAGGAGGACTTCAATAATGCAGCTTGCGGACCTTATAGCGGCGGCAAACGGTAAACGCCCCGTCGATCTTCTACTGAAGAACGGGCGTCTCGTGAATGTGCTTTCCGGAGAGATCCACCACGCGTCGGTCGCGATAGCCGAAGATCTAGTGGTAGGTTTCGGCGACTACGACGCGACCGAGGTGCTGGACCTGGAAGGCCGCTACATCGTTCCCGGGTTCATCGACGGGCACGTACACATTGAATCGAGCATGCTGGATCCGGCGCAATTCGCGCGTAACGTCGCGCCGTTGGGGACCACCTCCGTAGTGGCCGATCCCCATGAGATAGCCAACGTCCTGGGCGTCGAAGGCGTGCGTTACATGTTGGAAGCGAGCCGACACCTTCCCGTAAGGGTGTTCATCATGTTTCCCTCTTGTGTGCCTGCAACCCCCTTCGAGACGTCCGGAGCCGAAATCCTGCACGGGGACATGGTGGGACTCAAGGACCACGAGCGAGTGCCCGGCTTGGCAGAGGTAATGAATTTTCCCGGCCTCGTGGCCGGTGATGAAGAATTGATCAAAAAGGTCACCTTGTTTTCAGACAAGGTGATAGACGGACATGCCCCCGGGGCATCCGGAAAATTTCTGTGCGCGTACGTCGCTGCCGGTGTCGGGTCCGATCACGAGTGCACCGGGATTGATGAAGCCCGAGAAAAACTCCGGCTCGGCATGCGCGTCATGATCCGAGAAGGCTCCGCAGCCAAGAACATGGACGCGCTCCTGCCATTAGTAAATGAGCATAACTCCCGCAACTGTTTTTTTGTAACCGATGACATGGACCCGCGGGACATCCTTGAACAGGGCCACATCAACCGAATCTTGAGAAAAGCGATAAGCAAAGGTTTAGACCCTTTGCGTGCCGTTCAGATGGCCACCATCAACACCGCGCGGTATTTCGGCCTCAAGAAGCTCGGCGCCGTCCGACCGGGATACTTTGCCGATCTCTTGGTGCTGGAGAACCTGGAAGAAATAATCATAGACCGCGTCTACCAAGGGGGTCGCCTGACCGCGGTGAACGGTAAAATTATCGTTGACTGCCCGTCGATCCCATCCGATGGGGTCACACGCACAATCAACGTGGATTGGGCGAAGGCATCCGACCTTTCCATCGCGGCTCAAGGCGACATGGTGAATGTGATCCAGGTGGTTCCCGGAGAAATCGTTACCAAACGCATCGTCGAAAAGACTCCCCGATCCGATGGCTTGGTAGTCTCGGATCCAAGCAGAGATATTCTCAAGATAGCCGTGATTGAACGGCACAGGGCGACCGGTCGGCATGCGGTGGGACTCATCAAAGGGTTCGGCCTCAAGCGAGGCGCGATGGCCGGTACCGTCGCCCATGACTCCCACAACATAATAGTCATCGGCGTCAACGATCGAGACATGTTGGTCGCTGCGAAAGAAGCGGCAAACATGGGCGGCGGACTGGTCGCGGCGGCCGATGGGGCCGTGTTGGAGCGTCTGGCCCTCCCCATTGCGGGACTGATGTCCGATCGACCGCTCGAAGAGGTGACCACCGGGCTCGGCAGGCTGATTCGCTGCGTGCATGATATGGGGTGTCCTTTGGAAGCTCCTTTCGCCACCATGTCGTTCATGGCGCTGACGCCCATACCGGAACTCAAAATGACCGACATGGGTCTGTTCGATTCGGTGAACTTCCGGTTTACGTCTTTGTTTGAAGGCGAATGAACCGGTCCTTGTTTTATCCGGAAGCTTCGCCGACAACGCTTTCTCATGTCGCGTGCAACAGGAGGTTTATGCGATGGCTGATCTCGTTAGATTCGGAGTATCAATCCCCGGAGATCTCTTGGACAAGTTCGACGGCCTCATTTCCGAAAAGGGGTATACAAACAGGTCGGAGGCTATTCGCGACCTTATTAGGGACCGTCTCGTAGAAGACCAATGGACCGAGACGGAACACGATGTGGTAGGGACCGTCACCGTGGTGTACAACCACGAGAAGAGCGACCTGGCCCAGAAACTAACCGAGATACAGCACCAGCAGCACAACCTGGTCATATCGTCCATCCACGTTCATTTGGATGAGCACAACTGTCTGGAGGTCCTTATTCTCCGGGGTGAATCGGCCAAGGTCAAGAAAACCGCGGAGCTGCTCATATCCACAAGAGGGGTCAAGCACGGCAAGATCACTATGACGACGACAGGAAAAGAATTGGAGTGATGCCCATTACGGTCCGATAGGTAATCTTCCGGCGGCCTGCATCGACCCGGAGGCGCAACCCAACGGTAGCCGTGGGCGGCAGGCAACCATTCACTTACGGGCGGGAAATTCCAATCTCCACGTGGCGCAGGCTTTCTAGCCTGCGAATTTTCTTAGTGCCATCTCGGCAGGCTGGAAAGCCTGCCCCACAAGAGTGAATGATTAC
>JAZDOF010000611.1:0-7047 GCA_043799015.1 Pseudomonadota bacterium
GGCTTGGCCCAGCGATTATTTAGAGATTTCGCCTTCACCCTCAGCACGTCTCTTCTGGTATCGCTTCTTACCGCCCTGGCGCTTCTTCCCGCGGTCATTGTTCTCACTCAACGAAGTCGTCCGCGCGAAGGCTTTGTGTCACGGGCCTGGGCCGCTTTACAAAGATGGTACAGAGCGATCCTGGCGGTCGTATTGAAGTGGAAGCCGTTGGTTTTCATCGCGGCGCTCGTAGCGCTTTCGGCAAGCGTGGGGGTGATAGGGCGGCAGGGTTTCGAGTTGCTTCCGGACGTGAATCGCGGTCAGCTCAGCCTGCGGCTTGTATTGCCTGCGGATAGCAGTGTTGAAAGGGTGGAGCACGCGGTCGATTCGGTCGAAGCGGTACTCAAGCGGATGCCTGCCGTCGAGGCTTTCGTCACGGAAGGGGGCAAACGGGGGGACGAAGAGATGGAAGGAGCCTTGGAGGTTGGACGACCCAACGAGGCTACGATCAAGGTTCGGTTGCACCCCCAACCCGGCGGAGCCCTATACAGGGACCATGTGACGGCAACACTCAGGTCCGCGTTGCGGAACACGCCGGATGCTCAGGTGGAATTTCGACTTAGGGACAACGTATTCGCTCGGGCACTTGGAGGCGCGGGAAACCCCGAATTGTTCAGGCTTACCGGCGACGACCTCGCTGTTCTTTCCGATCTGTCCAAGAATATCCTGTCACGAATGAAAGGAGCCGGCACCCTTACGGACGTCGATTCCCAGGGTGACGCGTGGATTGAACAGGAACGCATTCTGGTGGACCGATACAAAGCGGCGGCTCAGAGGCTGACCGTAAAGCAGACGGCCGAAGCGGTACGACTGGCCGTTCAGGGGAAATCGGCCGGCAAACTGATACAAGGGGACAGAGACACGGAAATTATCGTCCGACTCAAACCGGAGCATCGCAAGACCGTCAAGGACCTTGGCTACATACCCCTCCTGGGAACCAACGACGACTCCATGTCTCAACCGGCGCCTCAAGACTCGACCGGCGGTTCCACGGGAACCAGGCACCAGGAAAGGCGTGGCGGGGGTCAGGACGTGGTGCTTCTGGGAGATGTGGCGCAGGTGGTACGAGGTGGCGGCCCCAGGGAGATTTTGCGGTCCGATGGACGCCGCGTCGTTGTGTTCACGGCCGGTACGGCCGGCCAAGCCTTCAGTCGAGCCTACGAAGACGCCCGCATGCTGGCCGAGGCCCAGGGTTTACCGGAAGGATATGAGATCCGTCCGGGGGCCGAGCGGTTCGAGCTCGTTGAGTCCTTCAAAGGCCTCGCCGTCGCGGCAGGGCTGGCGTTGATGTTGGTATACGTGGTTCTCGCGATACAGTTCGAATCATTCAAATGGCCTTTAGTGGTGATCCTCGCCGTACCCATGACCACGATAGGCCCTGCATTGGTGTTTGCGATAAGACCGGAGCCGGTGAACGTCCTGCATGTAATCGGCGGCATCGTCCTTCTGGGAGTCGTTGTAAACAATGCGATAATTCAAGTAACCTATACGAATCAACTAAGGAGTACCGGGCTTCCAGGCCGGGAAGCTCTGCTGACCGCGTGCGCCGTGAGGCTGCGGCCCATTCTAATCAGCAGCTTGACCACCGCATTGGGGATATTGCCTGTGTGCGCGGGATGGGGCGGCGCGGCAGGATTGAGACAATCACTGGCAATAACGGTTGTTACCGGTTTGCTGTCCTCTCTCTTCTTCACCCTTTTCCTGGTTCCTGCACTTTATGATCTGTGGTCCGGTCGCGACGAGCGGCTCCAAGTCAAAGCGCCATGAGCATCCTCGACTCGATCCACAATCGGCCTGTGGGCTTTTCGGTCGTATTCGCCTGTATTACGTTGCTCGGTTTGTTCAGCCTGACCCGGATGCCCCTCAACTTGACGGCCGAAACCCGGTTTCCCGCCATGACCATCACCACTCGCCTTGCCGACGCGGACCCGGAAGAAATCGAAACGCTCGTTACAAAGCAGGTCGAAGAAGCCCTTGCCGACGTGCCTGGACTGAAGGAAATCCTCTCCACTTCCAGCCAGGGCCAATCGGAAACCACCTTGCTGTTTCATCTCGGAACCGACGTGAGCGAATCGGCTTCCCAGGTCCGCAGTCGCTTGCGGAGACTTCGCCCATCGTTGCCGGAGGATGTTCGGCCCCCCATCACGGCCTTTTACAATCCCTCGGACGCCCCTCTGGTCGTATTCGGCGTTACGGGCGACTGCTCGCTCGCCGAGTTGAGCCTTTGGGTGGAGAGATCTCTGAAGCTCGAGTTAAGTCGGATATCGGGGGTTGCGGCGGTACGGACTTCGGGCGAAGTCGAGCGTGAGATCAAGGTGGATTGTGAAAAAGGCAGACTGAGAGCGCACGATCTCACGGTTCATGACGTATCGGCCGCCATAGCTACGGGCCATATCGCCATGGCCTCGGGATTCATGACGGAAGGGGACCATCGAATACCGATACGTACGTTGGGAGGCCTGGATACGCCGGAGGACATCGCCGAGCAGCCGGTTTCCGTGAACAAGTCGGGTGCGGTGATTCGCGTTGGAGACATTGCCGAGGTTCGCGTCACCGACGAGGCCCCTGAAAGGATTACCAGGTACAATGGTCGCAGGATGATAACCGCGGCCGTGTACCGGACATCGGAAGCGGACCTGCGGTCCCTGTGGAAAAACGTCAAAGAAGCCGCGGACCGTGTTCAAAGCCTCTCCAAGGTCGGAGTGAACTTGGAGATAATCTTCAGCCAAGCCGAACACCTGGATAAGGCTGTTGATCGCTTGAAGGGGATCATGGGGCTGGCCGCGCTTTCCACGGCGCTTGTGATTTTGGTCTTTTTGAGGTCCCCCTTCCCCACCCTGGTGGTCGTCACCGCCATACCGTTTTCCGGGCTCTTCGCGATTCTTCTTATGAATCTCTGTGGAATACGTCTGGATATTCTCTCCTTGACCGGGCTGGCACTTGCCGTGGGCATGCTGGTGGACAATGCCATCGTAGTAATGGAAGCCATTTCGTATCATCGCGCCGGCGGCGCCCCCATGGTGCGCAGCATCGTTCTCGGCACACGAGAAGTGGCCGTTCCGCTCACATTCAGCACTGCGGCCACGGTGGCCGTGTTCATTCCCCTCGTTTTCGTTTCCCCCAAAATCCGAATTTTCTTTTCGGGAGTAACTTGGACGGTTTCGCTGAGTCTGCTCGCGTCCCTGATTGCCGCTCTCGGAGTGGTACCGTTGCTCTTCCGCCGGCTGGGAGGCCGTGTGCCGGCGACTCGGAAAGTCCCTTCCTCTCCTGCCGGCCTTTCCCGCATATACGGCGCGGTTCTGGCGATCACGATGAGACATCCGGTCAAGACCGTCGTGCCTGCCTTGATAATCGTTGCGTCACCCGCCCTTTTACTCGACCAACTCTCTTTTCGTCAAGGCATGCCGTCGGAGCAAAAGGGATTCCGGTTGGTAATGGTGACGCAACCGGGGATGGCCGCGGAGGCCACCGACAAGCAGGTTAAGCCGGCGGAAGAAGAAGTTGTGCGAACTCCGGGGGTGATCGGAGTCCAAACCGAGGTTTGGGAGAATCAGGGCAGGCTGACGATTTTACTGAAGGAAACCCCCGACCCGGACCTTACCGTAAGTTCCGTCATGGAAAAGGTTGAAAAACGGCTGCGTGACAAGCTGACCACCCAGTTTCACTTGATGCCGTTTGGTGAAGGAGCCGACAACCGGACCCTTACAGTGAACGTTACGGGTCCGATGCTCGATCAGTTGTCGGCATGCCAATCTCTTCTAAAACGAAAGCTTTCGGAATTGCCCGAAGTGCAGGACGTAGTGGGCCTTCAGGGGAACCCGCGGCCCGAGGTGGAATTCATTCTTGTGCATGAGAGGATAGGGTATTCCGGCGTATCGGGCAAACGCCTCGCGGACCATCTCAGGGCCGATTTGACCGGCCCCGTGGCGGCGCGGATCTTCAGCGGCGAACGCCAAATCAAAGTGCGGGTCAGGGGAGCCAGGGAGCTATCGCAGGGACTGGAGCCGTTAATGAATATCTTCATCCCCGCGGGCAATCAAATGATACCCCTGTTGGAGCTGGCCAGGCCCGCCGCGTCGACCAAGACGTCGCAGATCCATCGAGAGAACCGCAAAAGGGTTGCCGCCATGAAGGTCATCCTAAAGGGAGACGATGTACTCAAGGCTGCCGGCGCCATCCGAACCGCTCTTGATCAAGTACGAATCGAACCGGGGTACGCCTGGTACTTCGGCGACGAGGCGGAGCAGGTGACGGCAACCCGCGCCGAAATGATGAAAGCCGCAGGGTTAGGCTTACTCTTGGTATACCTTATGATGACCGCGGCGACCGAGTCGTTCCTCGCTCCCCTCGTCATCATGACGGCCGCGCCCGGAGCGTTGGCCGGCGTGGTCGTCACAATGGTAATGGTGAACCAACCTATCGGGATCCCGGTTTACATGGGGGTTATCATACTTGGCGGACTCGTGGTAAACATCAATATAGTATTGATACATGCGATACGAGACCGATCGGATTCAGGCGAGCCGCCGGAGGAAGCGATTAAGGGAGGGGCGCAAAGGCGACTCAGGGCCATCCTCATGACCACGCTCACAACACTCTTCGGATGCCTGCCCATGCTTATTGATCGCGGCACGGGTTCCGAGGCTTGGGCCCCGTTTGCTCTGACCCTTACGGCGGGCCTTGCCGCGGCCGCGGTCTTTTCGCTTCTGATCACGCCGCCGCTCTATTTACTGGTCGGCAGATTGGAGTTAGGCGCCAAGCGGCTCGGCAATGGGCGAGTCTGAAACAAACCGTTGCGGACATATGCCGGGCCATGTTATTACGTTGCCATTGCCGTGAAGAAGGGGGTGCCTATTGCGCTGAGCGCTGTGAAGCCGCTAAGGAAGGCCTTTATCCGCCGACTTGGCCCGTCCATATGTCGTGGTGCGAGGTGGGGATTGCATTACGACCGTCCTTTTTCACACATCTTTGTTCTAGGAGGGAATCGGTGAAAACTTGGAACGCGGTTTTGGTAAGCGCAATGGTCGCCTTGTCCGTCCTGTCCGCCGACTACGGCATCTGTGAGGAAAAGCAGGCAATTAGGATCAGCGGGGCCCTGCCCCTATCCGATCTGGTGAGTGGTTGGGCGGCGGACTTCATGAAGGGGAACCCGAACGTCCAAATAGCGGTAATCGGAAAGACCGCCGGCTACGGTTATACGCAGCTTATCGAGGGAAAGGCCGACCTGGCGATGGCTACCCGGAAGATGACCGAGGAAGAGCGGCGCAGTGCTGATGCAAAGGGCCTGCGAATCGGAGAAAAACTCATCATGAGCATTCCGGTGGCCATCATATCCGGCGCCCAAAACCCCGTAAACAGCCTCACCATGGATCAATTGAGAGACATTTATTCCGGCGGGATTTCCAATTGGAGGGAGGTGGGCGGCCCGGACCAGCCCATCAAAGTACTTCAAAGACCTTATCCCGATACCGGGGTGGCCGTATTGTTCAAGGACTTGGTTCTCAAGGACCGAGACTATAGGAAAGACGCCATGGTCATGGCAACCTACAAGAACATGGTGCTTGTTTGTGAACAATCCATGGGCATCGGCCACATGCCCAACACTGCGGCGTTTTGCGACCCGTCCAAGTATCAAATCAAGCTGTTGGCACTGAAGAAGGACGCTGCCTCCCAGGCCGTCCAATTGAAACATCCCGATTATCCGCTGAAAATGGATTTCTTCTTGGTTTGGAACTCCGCGACCACCCGCGAGGAGGTTCAGGATTTTGTCCGATTTTCCTCCGAGAAAGCCAAGGAGGCCAAATAGCAACCAGGCAGACAGGCCCGTAGAGTGGACCCAATGTCATGAACGCGTCTTATGATGAACCGCACACTTGACACGATTTATTATTTTGATTCTTATGCCCCTACGCACGGGGTTAAAGAGACCGTCTCAAAACGCGGACGGGAGGCAAGGTCGTGACCCGACCACTCCCGGGAAATTCGTTTTGCAGCACCAAGGCCTTTGCGCGGTTCCAGCCGCTGTAATGTGAAGGCGACGTGTTACGTTTCTCATCCAGCCGATGGTTTCGAGACGGCTTCCTTACCCCTGGGCCCAGGTCGGCTACGGGCTACCGCCTGGGTGACGGGGCTGTTTGTGCTTCCAGCGCCTTTGGGGGCGGGGGGATTCTTGTTCAGATGCCCTGGAAACGTCCGTTCCCACAAACGGGCATTTCTTTCGGCAACCCCTATAACACTAAACGTATCTTGAGAAGGATCGGATAATGTCGCTCTCAACCTCGAAGTTTTTCTCGCGCGTTCCTCTAAGAAGAAAACTGGTCTTCTGGTTCATTATGGCAGCTCTTCTGCCGTTAATTACCGCCGGCTACCTGTCTTACCATACCATCAGCAGTCAAGCCGAGGCATCCGCGGCGCGGGAGATGATCACGGCAGCGGAAACGGCCGGCAAGGCTGCGTCGGAATTTGTGGACAGCCGTTGCGGGGAAATATTGATATGGTCCCGACTGCGCCTGGTCCGAGAGGCCTTGGAATTGGCCGAGATACGAGAGGAAGTATCCGAAAACCTAGGCGAGATGGTGGAAGTGTCCGGAGTCTACGACGCCATCGCCGTTGTGGGGGACGGCGGGAAGTGTGTGGCGACCAGCAAGTCGGAACTCTTCGGGGTTGATTTTTCGACCAAGGAGGAGTTTGTCGAAGCACGAAGCGGGAAGTTCTCCGTAGGGGCCTTGCAGAAAACCCGTCATTCCGGCAAGTCCGACTCCGGGGCCGGGGCCGAGGAGTGGGTACTTGCAATAGCCGCTCCCATCAAGGCCCAGGACAAGGTAAAGGGCGTCTTTACCGCCTACCTGCGCTGGAAATCGCTCGAAGACCTGTTGACGAGTACCAAGGTCGCTCAAAGCGGTTATCTGTTCGTTATCGATAAGGACGGTCGATTCATCGTGCATCCCGACCGTAGCCTCTACGGTAAGCAAATGACCGTCGGAACCGAACTGGCGGCGCTGGGGGCCG
>JAZDOF010000334.1:0-4445 GCA_043799015.1 Pseudomonadota bacterium
GACCGGGGAATGTCTTCATAGGGTCTAGGGTTCGGGTCCGCAGCTTCGGGTCATATTCCGAGGTCAGGCCCCAGACCCCGTCGACGATGGCTTGGTGGTCCTCGGCACGGATGGTTATCGACCCGGCGGGAACTTTAACGGTCAAGCCCTCCAAAGCCTTTACTACCTTTTCCTTGTTGGTGCTGCCCGCCTTTTCTACGGCGGCAGCGTAGACCTTCACGCCGGCGTACGCGCCGTGTGCGTTGTAATCGGGAAATACCTTGTACCTATGCTTGTAGGTCTCGACGAAGCGTTGGTTTTCGGGGCTGTCGTTGGCCTGAAACCAGTAGAGTCCGCTCAACCACAATCCCTTTGGAATATCCAAACCCAATCCGTACATGACGTCGGCGGAATAGGCCAGATTTAACAGGAACTTGACGCGGCCGTCGAAGATCCGCATCTCGTTTCCCTGTCGTATGAAGTCGATAAGGTTGCCGCCGTATAATGAGACCAGTATGCCGTCGGCGTGGGATTCCATTGTCTTTCGGATGTACGGTCTGAGGTCCGGTTCGGTCATAGGGGCATAAACGGTTTCGGCATTACCCGCGAATATGGCCCCGGGTTGCTTCTCCTTGAGGTACTTCTGAAAGTACTCCCAGCATTGATATCCGAACACGTAGTCCGGGGCCAAAGTGGTCCATTTTCTGCGATTAAGCTCCGCGGCCAGTATGGACGCCCCCTTCAGGTTCTGCGGTCCGTTCAACGAGACGCGAAAAGTATATGGGTTGCACATACTCCCGGTAATATCCGGCGTCATGGCAAGGGTGACGATCAGCGGTACGCGCAGTTCGTTCATTACCGGCGCCACGGCTTGAGCCACGCCGCTGGACACTATCCCCATCACCACATCCACCTTCTGATCCACGAGCTTCTTTGCCGCCTTAACCCCCACCTCCGGCTTAAGCTCGGTGTCTTCGTACACGGCCGCAATCTGACGACCCAGAATGCCCCCCTTGGCATTGATCTCCTCAAGGGCTATTTCCGCCCCTTGTCTAGCGCCGTGGCCGTAGTGGGCCACCCGTCCTGAGAAAACGTACATGAAGCCGATCTTCACCGGCTCTTGAGCGATGCTCGGCGCACACGCCCACATAAGAACAATCATGGCCTTGAGCATGATACCCATCAGATGCCGTTCGCGCATGGAACCCTCCTGAAAGGGAATCGACACTGTGTACGCGTTGATCCCCCAGTCTTAAAGACGACTAGTCGATCGGGTCATGAAGAAGCGGGCTTCTTCTCACTGATTACGTCGATTTATAGTTCTTAGGAGAAGTTTTATTCAGCGAAACGGGCCGGTGAACGAGCGTTCACCGCAGGGGAAAGATCAACAAGTTCCTATTGTTGTGCTGTCCATTCACTACTAAACACCTGTGCGAATGCGATGTCAACAAAATTCCGAGGGGTTCTTCAGGGTTATTTCAGCTCCACACCTCCGTCCCGGGTGCGTTCGACCTTGAGCCTTACCAAAGGAGTTAGAGCCGGGCCCTGAATCACCTTACCGGTAAAGTCGAATTTGGACCCATGGCAAGGGCAGGGAAAAGCCCTTGCCGCAAAGTCTACGCTCAAAACACAACCTTTGTGGGTGCAACGCTCATCAAACGCAGTGACGTTGTTCCCGCGGTCAACGATGACCAATGCGCGGGACTTCGGGAAATGAACCGGTTCGTCCGGCTTCAGCGCGGCCAGTGCAGAGCCCGGAATGGGGGCTCGAGGCACTTCGGTCAGTCCGGTATCGGGTGTCGAGCAAATGATTGCCGTTATCCCTAGGGCTCGTTCCAAGAAAGTGCGTCTCTTCATAGTTCGTGTCCTCAATCACGGCCGCACCGACATGCTCGTGGAGCGACCGAAATACGACCGGCCGGCGATCGCTATCGTTTCCCTTCCTGACCTCTCTTAAACGTCATTCCGAACTCGGTGCCTCGATCCCGAAAAACGGCCACGGTACCCTTGAGCTGGGCTTCCGCGAGTTCGAACACGAGCTTCAGGCCGAGGGTCTTGAGCTCTTTCACGTCGAGCTCGTCGGGCAGACCGACTCCGTTGTCGGCCACCACCAGCTCGAACCCATCCTCTCCTTTGGGATGCAATTCGACACGTATTTCTCCTTCTCGATTATCGGGAAACGCGTGTTTGAGACAATTCGAGATCAATTCATTGGCGATGAGGCCGCAGGGAACGGCCCTGTCCATATCCAGGAAGATCGGATTTATGTGGAGCTTCAATGTCACGGCGCCTTCGCTCCCTTTGCACGAAGTCAGAAGAGTTCGGCTGAGATTGCCGAGATATCGTCCGAAATCTATTCGAGCCAGGTTCTTTGCCTGATAGAGCTGTTCGTGGATCATGGCCATCGCTTTGATGCGACCCTGACTATCCTGTAACGCCGCACGGATGTTCGTGTCGCTTACACGCGACCTTTGGAGTGCGATCAGGCTCGATACGATTTGAAGGTTGTTCTTGACCCTGTGGTGTATTTCGTTGAGAAGCGTTTCCTTTTCGGTAAGCGATGCGCGGATTTGTTCCTCGGCCTGTTTGCGTTGGGCCACTTCCTTAGTGAGCATGACATTGGCGGCGAGAAGCTCGCGGGTCCGCTCTTCCACTCGGATCTCAAGCTCCCTCCTGGCTTGGATCAACTCTTCCTCGGCCTTTCTTCGGTCCCTTGCATCCCGGAACACCGCCAACATGGCATGTTTACCTCCCCAAGGGATGAGGTGGGCCACGAGGTCCATGTGAATCGTCGTGCCGTCGGCATGAACCAGTTCCTGTGCCTGGAACACCCCGTCGAGCACCTTGGTGGATTCCAAACGATCCAGCCTTCCGTTTTGATTCTCGGCAGGGTAGAGCATGGAGAATCGCTCATGCAGCACCTCCGAGGGCTTGTACCCGAGAAGTCTCTCCACGGCCCGGTTTACGGCCAGAATCGCACCGTCGCCGGCATCGACGATGAGCATAAGATCTTGAGAATACTCAAAACACGCTGCGAACACCGCCTCAGACCCTTGGAGGGGCTTCTTGACCGGACCTTCGGGGTCGGTGGAGTCCGCGGCCGGGAAATCTCCGGATCCGGTCACTACCTTCGACATTCCTGCCGGCCCGTTCTTGATTTTGACATGATCGTTCATCGCTTGATTCTCAAGTCCGCTCAGTCTGAAATCCGGGATATCCGGCTATGACGCCGAGTCTGATTCGGTCGCGGCACCCGACGAGAATCCCTGCTCTTGGGCCAGGATATCCAGATATGCCAGCCTCAGAGAGGTGACCTCCAGCACCTCCTGATGTATTCTTTCCCGCAGATCGATGCCCAACACGTACCGCCGGCAAACGCGGCAGATTTGGATGTGCTCGAAACTCCGTTGTTCCGAGTAGATGAACTCTATCTTGTCTTGATCTTCGTTCTCGCAAAAGGGGCATGCGGCCCTTGAATAGCCCCACTCATGGGCGCAGAATGAGCATTTCAGATAACGCTTTCCCTCGTCTCCCTTTATGATGCTTAGCGACGGCCAAGAGCCGCAGATGGGGCAATAGCCCACCGCCGGGTGACGGCCCTCCAAGGCATGGGCGAAAAGGTCGGAGCGCGCGGCCACGGCAGGCCTGAGCATTTGACCTAGGGCAAAACGAAGGACATCCGCATCCACGGAGATTTGAGCGGCTATCACGTCGATATCATGTTCATTTACCGACAGCGCGGCAGCGGCGACCGCTTCTACGTCAATTCGGTCTTCCGTCACGGCGGCCTCGATCCTTTTCAACTGGTCCGCCGGCTTGGGGAAACCCACCATCATCGCTGGTCTCAATCTTAAGGCCGATAGTTTAAGGATGTCCCCCGGAACGGCGAGACCTGCGACACCTGCTATGGGAACGCCTTGGGTGATTCTCTCCGTATCGACGACAAAGGAAGCGGCGTCCATTTTGATTAACAGCTCGGCCTTCAGTTTTGCCTGTTCGGCAAGCAGTTCCTTGAACGATTCAAGCAAGTCGGCGACGGCAGGCAATTCAGCCTGCGATCGTTCCACCGCTTTTCTAACCTCGTCCGCCGCTTCTTCCGGCTGGATGGCATCCGTCATGCTTTGCTCCGATTTTTTTTGTGGTGGACACGGCCGATCATTCAGCAGCACCGGGCCCGCGGGCCGGGGGTGCATCTTGACCGCATTTTTCCGTTTGTTGTGAGGTCCCGCACGGGGCCCCGGCGGTCGAGCATCAGGTCGAGCCGGCAGGGTGTCCTACGGTGGCCGTGGTATTTTCCGCGGGACTCGGCCGGCGCGGCTGGAACAAGAGCAAGAGTCTCCCCCAGGGGAGGTTGATCCCTTTGATTAGGAGTACTCTCGCCATAAGAACGGCCAGGAGCACGGCGGCCGCGGTTTCCAACCAGGCCGGCAGGAGCTCGGTCGCGGTGCCTGCCATTGCCTGTGCCG
>JAZDOF010000649.1:0-15841 GCA_043799015.1 Pseudomonadota bacterium
TGTGATCCGGGCTCCCTAACATGTCGATGAGCGAAGGGAGGCCTAAAATTGAGCCCTTGTGACTCCCGAAGGCCCCTCACGATCGTAACGTAAGGGGGACTATCCGTCAATTGAGCTGAGCACCCGGCCCCCGGAATCCACGACCCGCCGAGTTGACTACCAAAATGCCGGCAAGTACAATTGCTTCGTGGTTCATTCTTCATCCGTCGTGGTGAACGATTACGAAAATTCGCAGGCCGGCAAGCCTGCACCACGTTGATATTGGAATTTCCCGCTCGTAACTGCATGGTTACGGATGAACGGACATCGATGTTGACCGAACAGGAAAGAGCCAAGGTCTACCGATATGCATATATTCCGGAGCACCTCCCCGATTATGTCCAGGCGGTGTCCCGGGCCGAACCCCATATTCATGAAGACTGTTTGTGTTTTGTCCGCGGACCGTTCCTCATATTTATCGGATATCCATTGCGCGCGGCGACCGCTTGGGAAAGCGACGTGGCCGTTCAAGCCGCGGTCGAATCCGCGTGTGAACGCTTTCAACCCGGTATCGTGACCCTTATCGCCCCCCAAATTCCCACGGACGACCGTTGGACCGTGCACGAGACCGACCGATACTTTCGGGTAGAGCTTCCGTTGACCGCCATAGGGCAGGATGAAGCTTATATGGTACGCCGCGCGGCCCGTGAAGCCATCGTGGCGGAGGGAGTGTTCGGGAAAGAGCACGAACGCTTGATCGACGGCCTTGTGTCGGTGAAAAGGCTCGGCCCCGCTCATCAAGAGATATTCCACGGCATACCCGGATATCTCGATCACTCCGGCACGGCTGTTCTACTGGAGTTGCGACGGGGGAACGACCTCATCGCTTTTTCCATTTTGGATCTCGGTTCGGAGGATTACGGATTTCATCTGTTCAATTTTCGTTCGTACGAGAGGCATGTACCCGGCGCATCCGATCTGTTGTTCCATGAAATGGTCAGGCTTGCACAGGGGAGAGGGAAGCGGTTCTTGAACCTCGGGCTCGGCATAGACGCGGGAGTCCGTCGATTTAAGGAAAAGTGGGGGGCCGGGGCCTTCGTCGATTACGGCTCGGCCGCGTGGACACGGAAACGTCGCGGTATTACGGACATCTTGCTGGGCTTGGCCGGCATCAGGCCCTAAGCCGGCAAATGGAGAATCGAGAAATGGTATCAAGCGACGGGTTGTCCCCGTTGGGTCGATTGCTGCAACGCTTGTTCGGCATAAACGCCGGAAAGTCCGAAGGCATTGATGCGCCGACCCGGGTGCTGAATGCGAGACGTTGGCGGCTCCTCCAAGTGGAATCCGCACTTTCGTGTAATCTTCGGTGTGTTATGTGTCCCTGGAAGGATTTCAGGGCCCACACCCGGAACAGCGCCATTATGGCCCCCGAAGTGTGGGCCGCTCTGAGGCCCCATCTTCCGGAAGTGGAATCCGTGGATTTCACGGGCGGCGGAGAGCCGTTGCTCCAGCCTTTACTCGCTCAATGGGTCGAAGAGGGGAAATCGGCCGGCTGCGAAACGGGAATCCTCTCCAATGGTTTGCTCTTGAACGCAAAAACCGCTGAGACGCTCATTTCCGCTGGGCTGGACTGGCTCTGCGTGTCCATCGACGGCGCGGACCGGGAAACCTACGAGCGGATTCGGCAAGGTTCGGACTTCGATAGGGTGTGCGAAAACGTGGCCCGTATATCCGGCCTTCGACGAGGCAATGTCCCAAAGACGATGATTAATTTTGTTATCATGGGCGCCAACGTCCATCAGCTCGAAGCAATGGCGGAACTGGCCGCGCGCTTGGGTGTGGACCGGGTGAATTTCAAGCAATGCGAGGTGATACGAGGGGAACATGGGAAAGGCCATGGTCTGTTCGATGCACGCGAAACCGGCCCTGTGAAAAAGTTGACGAAATCGCTGTTGCGGGCACGAAGGGTCGCGAAGAGGCTGGGTGTTTCAACGACGGCATCCCCCTTTACCCCATCCGAGTGCGCGGTATGTGAACAAGACCCTCGGGGGTCAATGTTCGTACGGTACGACGGCATCGTGGCCCCGTGCATCAACTGTGCCAACGGAGGACCGACCACTTTCCTGGGCCGCGACACCACCATGCCTACGGTTCATTACGGCCGAGTCACCGATACGGATCTGCCGGAACTATGGGAATCGGAGTCCTGCCGATTCTTCCGTGAACGATTCGAGCAACGGTGCAAAGAATATGAGAACACTTTTCTTGAATCGTTGGTGAGCGATTCGTCCCATAGTCCTGCGAGACTTCACGAAGCCGCGGTCGGAAGGATGCCGTCGGCCCCGCCGAGCTGCCACGTGTGCCACTATCTTTACGGGGTATGAGACCCCGCATCGGCAAGCCTGCGAGCGGTTACCCATTGGGCGATCGCGTCGTAGAACCCGGCCGCCTCGATCGGCTTGGTGAGGTACCCGTCGCACCCTGCGGCCAACGCTTCGTCCTCGTTCACCTTCATCGCGTGAGCGGTCAGGGCTATTACGGGGATATGGGCCGTGCGATCGTCTCCCTTGAGGATGCGTGTGGCGGCCAAGCCGTCCATGCCGGGGAGCGCCACATCCATGAGCACGATTAAGGGGTTCTCGGCTTGAGCCACCCTGATGCCCTCTTCCGCCGTGGCCGCGGGGACCGTTTCAAAACCTACGGCTTCCAACAAACCGATCGCCAGCTCCCGGTTCGCTTCATTGTCTTCGACCACCAGGATCTTTTCACCGGGCCTTGCCTTAACTCCCATAAGGATGGGCGGTCTTTGCACATCCATCCGGTCGCCGCGGTTTGTCGCTGCTAAGCCCGTATCGTCCGTTTCCCAAACCTTGTAGGGAATGACGAAGGAAAACTTGCTTCCCTTTTCTTCTCCCTCGCTTTCAACCCAAACCATGCCGCCGTGGAGCTCGACAAGCCGCTTGGTCAAGGCCAATCCCAGCCCCGTACCTTGCTCCCTGCGCGCGTAAGACGAGTCCACCTGCTGGAACGCGCCGAATATGCGTTCCTGGTCTTCGGGTCTAATTCCTATGCCGGTGTCTTCTACGCTGATGAGCAGCCGGCCGTTCAGCTTTACGGCGCCAAGAATTATCCTGCCGTTGTCCGGAGTGAATTTGGCGGCATTGGAAAGCAAATTGAATATGATCTGTTTCAATTTTACTTCGTCCGCCTGGATGACCGCATCATCAAGGCCGTCGCCGAGGGTGAGATCCAAAACGATGGAGTGCTTGACGGCCTTTTCCTTCAGCAGGGAAAGACAGCTACGGAGAAGCCGACTCAAATCCACCGGAGAAATCACCAAATCCAGCTTATCGGCTTCGACCTTGGCAAGATCGAGAATATCGTTGATCAGTTGGAGCAGGTGCCTGCCGCTTTCATAGACGTGTCTAATGCATTCGGATTGCTTCTTTGTCAGTTCACCCACCATCCCGTCGAGCAGCAGTTCCGAAAAACCCTGTATCGCGTTCAAAGGGGTACGTAGTTCGTGGCTCATGTTGGCCAAGAAGGCACTCTTACTTTTATTTGCCCTCTCCGCCGCGTCCTTGGCCTCCTCCAAGTCCTGTGTCCGTTCGGCCACCATTTGTTCCAAGTGTTCGTACAGGCGTGCATTTTCCAGCGCAATAGCGGCTTGAGAGCATAGGAGCCGTACCAGCCCAACCCTGCCACGAGTAAAGACACCCGACCCGATGTTGTTTTCGAGGTATACTACGCCGGTAATTTCGGCCTTGTGAATCAGGGGAGCGCAGAGCACCGATTTGGGTTTGTTCTTCACAACGTATGGGTCGTTGACAAAATCGCCTTCGTCTTCCGCGTCGTCCAGCACCACCGTCTCTCCGGTCCGTACTACGAAATTGGCAATGGCGCATGACAGTTCATCGCTCTCTTCTATGGGGATCGATTGCATGACGCGTACGTCCGCCGCGTCCGATGTCCCCTCAGCTTCCAGAATAAGCCCGCCTTTGGACTTCAGACAGAGCGCTCCTTTTTGCGCCCCTGCATTTTCGATCACTATGAGCAACAGTTTGTTGAGCAGGGTCTTGAGGACTATCTCTCCGGATATGGCTTGGGCCGATTTCATAACCGCGGCCAGATCCAGGCTCCTCCATGTGCCGCTGGTGGTCATATCCTCAACGGTGGTCGTCTTGTCCGTGACGGTGGTTGGAGCTGGTGCGGCCCCCAGCAAAAGCGACCGGTGTTTTTCTTCGAGGTGCCTTACCTTTGCAGCCGCACCCCATCGCAGATAACAATATCGGGCTTCATTGAGGTAGACCCTGCCCAGTGCGGGTCTGCCTTTGGCCAAGTGAAACAGGGCGGCCAGTTCGTAGGCCAATGCCTCCTCATTTACATATCCGTTCTCGGAAGCGGACGCGATGGCCCGCTCATAACACTGGACGGCATATTCGCCTTCGCCGAGCACCCGGGATCGTTCCGCTTCCATCATCCAGTATTTGTGTTCGTAATTCATCGGCCCATGATCAGCCCATTTCCTCATTTTCTCGGTGTGGGCGACGGCCTGTTTCAATGCCGACTTCTTGTCGGATTCCGTCAGTTCGGGGTAGACCGCGAAAACCGTCAATGCGTAATAGAATGCAAAGAGGGGCTCACCCGTGGTTGATGAGACTCCTTCCACGGAAAGTCGGGCAACCTTGGCATATTCGAATGCGGTTCGGTACTCATGAAAAAGATAATTGAGAAAGAGTTTGTTGTAGTACACCACATGCATGGCGCTTACGTCGCCGGACCGTTCGTGAATCGGCAACATTACCGTCTCATCGTACGCGGAGCCTACCAATTTGCACGGATTTTCGGAATGTCCCATGAGATTCAGCATCACCTGCCGGTATATTTCGTTGAAACATAAGGGCGCCTCTTGCTTGAGCTTCCGAATCCGATCGCTGAACAAAGTCGTCTCGCGTTCCAATTGCGAGAGTTCCGAGCCTTGCACGAACAAGGAATTGCAGTAAAAATATGCCGCTAGGGCTGCCATCTCCAGGTCGCCGACATCGAGGGCGGTTCGATAAATGTCTTGGAGTTCGCCTAGTTTCACGCTTACATGTTCGGTCCAATGACGTATGAAGGCGTTAACGACGAAGGCGGTCCTCGGCCTGATCACCTTGTCCCCTCCCGCATCGGCAAGATTCATTGCGAGCCGTCCCAGCCGACTGCCCATACGGATGTTTCCGAGTCTCCCGCACAAGATGAAGCCGTAAATGGCCCACCATAGGCAAGACTTGGAGGCGTTGCCGTATCTCAAAGACAACAGGACGCCCTTAAAGGCGATGAGGGGAAGTAGGTCGGGCGCAGCGTAATATGCAGCGGAAGCCATACTGGAGAGAATGCGCATCACGGCTGACTTTTCGGGGTCGGTCATTTCAGGTAGATGCGACAGTTGGTCGATATCCCGTCCGGCCAAAGCCAGTCGCGTTTTCAGCAGCCAGAACAACAGATGGATCTTTCCCGGCTTCCGGGGACATTTCTCCCCCAACAACTCCAAGACGTCCAAACCGGTTGTAACAGCTTCCAGAAGACGCTTCTGGGCAATATATCCTTGAATTCCGACTTCGTACACCTTGACCCGGTCCGGAAGGGTTCGCGCGTGTTTGAGGACGTTGGAAACCAGTCGCTCCATTTCGTCGAACTTGGTGCATGCGTATGCCGCCTCGGCGGCTTCCACGTGGAGCGACAAGGTCAAAGAGTAGTTATCCAGCCAGCTTTCGTCCTCCAGCAGAAGGATGCCGGTATTCAGATACCCCAGTGCCTGCTCGTTGGCGGCCGAAGCCTTGGCTCGCCGGCCTGCCGACAGGTTCAATCGTGCCGCCTCGCTCCGTTGGAGGGGGGAAGCGGGTTTTTCGATACCGGCATTAAGTTGATTGACCACGTCGAAGATCCCGGCTTCATTTCCGTCGGCCGTCAGCTCCTTCAACAGCGTTCGTCCGATTTGTCCATGTATTTCAGGCCGTTTCAAGGGGGGTACCATCAAGTAGGCAGCTTGCCTTATTTGGTCATGGGCAAATCTGTACTCGACCTTTTGGTCCTCGCCCGCGTCCGGCAATGTCGGATCAACACTCTTGTGGCCGTCGCCCGTCGGCCAGACAAAGCCCTCGGAAACCGCCCCCCCGATACATGCCATGGTTGCCGCTCGAGTTAGGCCACATACGCGTGACAGGGTGGAAAGCTCAAACCGGTTTCCTATGCATGCGGCCGTCTCCAGGACGGTGCGGGTTTGCAGGGGAAGTTTACGTATCTTTAACGCCAGTAATTCCGCAACGTTATCCGTAATGTCCCGGGCTTGGATTCGTTCGAGATCCCAGGACCAACAAGCATTGCCGCGGTCGAACAGGAGCAGGTCTTCCGCATACAGGGATTTCAGAAACTCGTTGACAAAGAAAGGATTGCCGTCTGTCTTTCTCCTCACCAACTCGGCCAGCGGTCGTACTGTCTCGGGGTCCCGACGTACCGCTTCTTGGATCAACTCACCGATTTGTCCTAGAGTCAACGGCGTGGGAGAAATTTCATCCACGGCGGCCGGGATTTTTCGTAGACTTTCCAAAACCAGGGATAGGGGATGATGCAGGTCCACTTCGTTGCTCCGGTAGGCCCCTACCAGTAACAGGTATGTGATGTCCGAATCCGCCATAAGCGATTCCAGGAACTTTAAGGAGGCCGAATCGGCCCATTGCAGGTCGTCGACAAAGACGGTCAACGGGTGGGCCGGACGGCAAAAGACCCCCACAAATTTTCTAAGAGTCAGGTCGAAACGATTCACGGCGCTCATGGGAGTCAGTTCCGGCAACGAGGGTTGGGGACCTATGATGAGCTCCAATTCGGGAATGACTTCAGTTACCAGTCTGCCGTTGGGACCGACCGCCTCGAGAATTTCCCGACGCCAATGCAGGAGTTGTTCCTCGCTGCCCGCCAAGAGCAACCTAACCAAGTCGCGGAAAGCGCTCACAAATGCGTAATATGGTATTTCTCTTTGGAACCGGTCGAACTTTCCGGATATGAAATTCCCCCTCAACCGCGTGATGGGACGGTATAGCTCCCTCACCAATGCGGTTTTTCCGATCCCGGAATTTCCTGAAACCAGGATCAATTCCTTGCCCCCCGCCGCGGTGCGTTCAAAGGCGTTCATCAGGGCTTTGACGTGCTCTTCACGACCGTACAATTTCTGGGGCACCCTGAAGCGAAGGGGAAGGTCACGCCGAGCCGGAGGGAAAGATAGGACACGGCCGCCGGACTTGAGTTGTTCGAGACACTCATCCAGATCATTCTTGAGGCCCAAGGCGCTTTCGTAGCGGTCCTCCGCGTTCTTGGCCATTAGCTTTATGACAATTTCAGAAACCGTCTCCGGTATTTCCGGGTCTCTCATATGGGGGGGATTCGGTCTTGCGGCCATGTGGCGATGCACCATCTCGAGCGGATCTTCGGAATAAAATGGGAGGCCTCCCGTCAGAAGCTCGTACATGGTAACACCCAGGGAATACAGATCGGTACTGTGGTCGAGGGTGCGGTTCATTCTCCCCGTCTGTTCGGGAGATATGTACGGCAGGCTGCCCTCCATGACGTGCGGGTCTTTGATGATGGGGTTTTCGACGGAAAGGGGAACGGAAATACCGAAGTCGATGATCTTCACCTGTCCTGTGGACGAATTATAGACTATGTTCGATGGGTTGATATCCTTATGAATTACCTTTGCAGCATGAATTTCGCCGAGGGCCCTCGCGATCTCGATGGAAACGGCGAGAAAGGTCTCGAGTGCGAGTCCCTTGGGTTTGATGATTCTGTCCAAAGAAGTCCCGCCGAAATCTTCCAATACGATAACAAAGGTGTTCTGATAGTGCCGGAAATCATATGCATCTATGACTCCTTCCAGGCCCCTCAGTTTGGCGGTAATTTGGTATTCGTGGTTGTAACGTCTTATTTCGGTTGGGGTGGGGTAGGCTTTATTGAGTACCTTTAGGATTACCGGAAGGTTGTCCGAGTCCCGTCGCGCTTTGTAAACCAGGGAATTAGCGCTGTCATGGATTCTCTCGAGGACGTGGTTTCCTGCAATGGTCAGCATCGCATCGTCCGTTCGACTCCTTGCCCCATGGAGTTGGCATTGCCTCTTCAGCCCGCACCCGTCCTCAAAGCATAATGACCAATAACCCTCATGTCGTCAAGATGCCCCCACTGGGAACGGCCGGCTTCAACGATCCCTCCGTTTCTCAATCCCTTCGTGGTTCATTCTTTGTCCGTTGCGGCAATCGGTTACCATACTTCAACGTTTTCCCGCCCGATGCTCCATGAGCACGCGGACGACTTCCATTCTTCCAAGCCGCCTGGCCATGTCGACGGCGGTCATGTCGTTCTTGTCCTTGGCTTTGGCGTCGGCATTCCTTGATAAAAGAAACGCGACAAGATCCCCCTTGCCGGAAACCGCAGCGGCCATCAGTGGGGTCGCATCATCCACGTTTCGAGCGTTGATGTCCGCCTTAGCCGTCAGAAGAGCTTCCGCAAGCTCTTTCCGGCCCGCTGCCACAGCGATGTGCAGGGGAGTTCGTCCGTCCGCGTCCCCTCGATTGACGTCCGCCCGTTTTTCAATAAGCGCCTTAGCCGTCGAAACGTTCCCCATAAGGGCCGCCCACCACAGAGCCGATCTGCCTCGCGAATCCACGGCATTTGCGTCGGCCCCTTCCTTCAAGAGCCGTTCCGCTTCGCTCGTCGCCGAGGAAAGCAGGGCATTCGTCAGGGGGGTCCGGGTTGCTTCGTCCGCGGGATCCATCATTCGAGCGCCCTTCGCTGCAAGGATTTGGACCGCTTCATCGTTCCCGCTCATGTGAGCGGCAAGCAGGGCGTTATCGCCGTTTGACCGAGTCGCCGCCATATCGGCCCCCGCCTCGATGAGGACTTTCATCGCTTCAACGTTGCCCGTTCGAGCCGCGGCCATCAGTGCGGTTTCGCCATCCGCGCCGGTCTTGTTTACCTCCGTATCCTTCGTTAGGAGCTGTCGCACGCAATCTACGTCGGAGGAAACGGCCGCGGCCATCAGAGGCGTGACCCCGGACCGGTCCGCCAGGTTGAAATTTGCTCCTTTACTCAGGAGGGTCTCGACGGCCCCTTTCCTGCCCGCGTAACAAGCGCGGATAAGGGCGGTGGAACCGTCGTCGTCCCGCGCGTCGATTTCGGCCCCGGAACCGAGCAACCGAGTAATTACTTCCCTATGTCCTCCGTACGCGGCTTCCATCAACGCCGTACCGCCGGTTTTCAGACGGGCATTGACCTGTGCCCCGCGCGAGATGAGCAACTCGACTATTTCAAGATTCCCCTGTCTGCTTGCCGTCATTAGACAAGTGTAACCGTCTTCGTTCTTCTCGTTCGGGTCGGCACCGCTTGTCAGCAAGATCTGCACCGCCTCCAAGTGCCTGTTCGAATCCCATTTGTCTTTTAGCGTGTTGTAGGTGTTTGACCGGTCTTGGATGCAGGCTTGGTTCAGAGCCGTCCAGCCCTGCCGGCTCCGGGCCCGTACGTCCGCACCGTAACTTAGCAGCAGTCGGATCACTTGGGGTCGGCCCATGGCTGCCGCATCCATAAGAGCGGTACCGCCGTTCAGCTTCTTGGCATTTGCATCCACACCTTTTTCAAGTACGATCTTCACGACTTCCGGCGAACCAAGGCAGCAAGCCCACATGAGGACGGTCGCACCGTCGTCCGTTACCGCCTTGACATCGGCCCCCTTTTCCACAAGCAAAGTGAAGGATTCCAGGTTGGGAGTCATTCGGAATATGGGAGTCAACCCGCCTTGTGCTCGAGCGTTTACGTCCGCTCCGCTTTCCAAGAGCAGCTTCACGGCTTCAACATTCTTGGGAGGTACGGCCATTAACGGGGTCGAGCCATCGTTCGCTGCGGTATCGACCTGTGCGCCGCGGCCGATAAGGAGACGCATCATGGCCAAGTAGCCCTTACGTGCGGCCGGAAAAAGGGGAGTCTCCCCGTTTCGGTCCCGGGCATTCGGGTCCGCCCCTTTGTCCAGGGCTCTCGCAGCCGAACTCGTATCGTCTTTGCCGGCGGCTCGCAGCAACGCAGCGTTCGCCCCATCCTCCGAAGCAGGACTTGACGACGGAAACATGACCAGCACCGGAATAATCAGGATGGCCGCGGCCAATCGGAGGGCCCGTGCCGTTCGCCGGTGAGGTTCTTGCTTCGCGGCCGTCCCATGCCGATTATCGATCAACATGAGGCCTCGGACTGCCGGCCTGAGCATTTCCTTCCACTGAAGCCCGTCCCTTTTGACCGGCCCCTCCCTTCGGGTAGCCAACAACGATCTCATTTCGCACCCATACCGCATCGCTGTACTTCCGTAATCGTTTCCTCAATTCCAACTTGTGCCTGTCCCTGGTCAACAGCAGTTCATCATTGTACAACTTGTCCCATTTACGGCTCAATTCTTTGAAATCCTGCTCTATCTTTTCCGCTACTTCCCTCGTAGGTCGGACCTCGAGGTGGTAGATCGCTATTCCGCTCTCTTCACGACATATGTAATAAATCCTACCATTATCCGTTATCTTGATGGATACCAGTTTTCCGGTGGTAGGAACACGGGTGTATACGTTCTCGTACTGTATGGACCGCAAGCCGTCCAAAGAGTTCTCGGCCAATCCGAAATCGGTCGCGTGTGCGGGCGACCATGCTGCGGCCAGGGCCAAAGACAAAACCGTTATCACTTTTATCGATCCCGATGTCACTGTGCCGGCCTTTCCTGCTGATCAGCTTTTTTTTTTGCGGGTCCATCGATTGAGAAACGGGGATTCATGATTAGGCCACATCTCCAGGGTCAAGAACAAAATATGAATGGGCGTAACCATTCACTTACGGGCGCGGAATTCCAATCTCAACGTGGCGCAGGCTTTCTAGCCTGCGAATTTTCTTAGTGCGATCTCGGCAGGCTGGAAAGCCTGCCCCACAAGAGTGAATGGTTACGAATAGGCAACTCGTCCACGGGCTTCCGCCGCCGGCTGCCGTAGGCCCGCTTCAGGGCTTGCCGCCTCTCCGGAATGCGCGGCCGTATACGCAAAAAGACCATTTAGGCGCGAAACCGGTCCGCGCATATATCGTTGCGGGCCTTTGATTTTTTGGTGTCTTCGTCACAGCGGTTCATTCGCTATCCACCGGTTTGACGTCCGACATTTTCAGGTGGAAACCGACTCAATGATTTCTCTGAGGGCCATGAAGTCCACGCTCAGTTCCTCATCGAGCCTGCGGACTTCACCCGGACCATAGACAACGCCGAAGAGCCTGTTGATCGACACTCCCTTGTCCGAACAGAACTTAAGAAGGGACGCTTTGGGCATACTCGCCACAAGCACGGCCCCCACCGACGCTCCCCACTCAAAATGGGGCCCGTCCCCTCCGCTGTCTCCCATGATAACAAGCTTGGATGCGGGAATGCCGAGGGACTGCAATACGGAGGAGGTACATCTCGGCTTATCGTCTATCTCATGAACTTCGCAAGCAAACCGACCGTCATCCCCGCACTGACCAAAGCTTATCAGCGGATTTGCCGATACGGCCGGAACGTGAGGCAGTAGGTTCTTGGCGAGGGCACGTTGAAAATATCCTTTCGACCCGGTAGTGTTGATCATTACAAAGACGTCGTGCGCATCACACCATTCGATTAACTCGCGTACGCCCGAGTAGGTCTTGAATTCGGCTTCAAGATACGCGTCCATCCCCTCCATGGTAATCGGCGCGGGAACCAAGGCTCTTATGCTCTCCCAAGCAGCCGCCAAAGGAATTTCATTGCCGGTGTAACGCCGGAATATGTCGGCCGGTTCCCCGGCCAGTTCCGGGCATAGGAAAGATATCGGATCAAAGGGACCGTTAGGTGAAAGGCATTCGCTCCAATCCGACGAGAAAACGGCTCTATATGACCTATTGTTATCAGCCACAATCTCACCCTGGTTTGTTCATATGGTCCGGTTTCGCAATCATTCCCGGCGGTCCCTTAAGCGGGTTCCGCCGGGTCTCACCATGGTCCGCAGGGTTATTGTGCCATAATTTAAGATTAATTCAATCTTTTGCAGTACCACCAATTAATGCAATCAGCGCAACACAGTTCAATCGTTATCATTATTTCTGTCGCACCCTCTATGGGCAGGCCGCCCCGAAACCCCAACCACTAGGTTTCAGTGAAGCGGAGTCCTGTGTCCGAGAAGAATGAGTTTTCGATCTATCGCGTCATCAAGCCGCCGTTGCCAATCACCCCAGGTGGATCTGAGTTCGTTGAGTTGTCGATTGAGATCGTTCAATTCCGATCCGCCGGCCAGGGATTCATCCGTGCCCTCCATCGAGGGGTCCGTGTGAATGCGCTTCATCCGTTCGGTAATGCCGCGTGCCTCGGCCTTCAATTCTCTCAACCGTGATAGAATGACCTCTTCATCGGCAGTCAGCACCGATTTGGGGGCACATACGTTGCAGGCCTCCATTTCGGCCATCCCGTCAGCGGGTCCGCAGCAGCACATTTCGTCGTTGTTGGGGGTATAAATATTCATCGGCCGCCTCCTAGGTCTTCATGCATCGGGACGCGTCGACTGGTATTACCTTCATACCGGCCGGTTCCGCCATCGGGAACCCCGGGCGTACCCCAACGTCCCGACGACCGCGGAAGCATACGGCCGGGAAACAGGCAAGTCGGCCTCATCCACTAATACTAGATGCATGCGGAGGGAAAAAGTCGCGAAAAAGCCCCCGGATACCCCAAGGCTTCAATCAACGGTGTGCTAGTACCGGCCCAGCATGTGCTCCGACCACGTGTTGATCATCTCCATAAAGATTGCGCGGTATCCCCCCGGCCAAGTGTGGTGTATGGGCGGAGGCGGCACATAGCCGTAAAAACGGCCGGCAGGTAGCCCGCCGGAGGCAGGAGGCGGCGCCTGTCCCGTGCGCGGTTGGATGCCGGGTCCGTCCGCGCCTTGAGCAACGGAGAAAAAGAAGAACAGAACCAGCATAGCTATCGCGAGACCTTTCATTATCCACCTCCGGCATAATTTTAGGGGGAGACGGCGAAAAAATCAATCCATTATTGCGGATGGGCGCCTAACGGCCCTATTCTCACCCGAACTTCATGGAAGGTTTGGGCCGGATCGCAGCCTCTCGACGGCCCTTGGTGAAAGTTCGGGCACGGTTTTCCCCCTGCTCGCCGGTAATGAAGACGGGCCGAGGGTAAAGTAACCATTCAATCTTGTGGGGCAGACTTGCCGGCCTGCCGAGATCGCACTAAGAAAATTCGCAGGCTGGAAAGCCTGCGCCACGTTGAGATTGGAATTTCCCGCCCGTAAGTGAATGGTTACAGGTCAAGGGCATATAAAAGGACAAAATCATCGGCAACGGCTATAATGGGGTCCACCGCTTCGCCGGGTATTGTGCTTCGGTATCGGAGGACCGCTTGAGCGCACGCCGGCCGATAGAAGGAGCTCGTACAAGTGGGTTGTCGGAACAGAGTATGGGCCTTGTCTAAGTCGTTTTGCTCGTCACTATTCTTTGCGGGCGTGTGTATGTGTATAGCGATGCACAATGGCGAGGTGTCCGCGGCCGAAGGCGCCTCGATGAGTGCGGCGGCCGGTAAGGGAATTTCAAGAGATCGACACGACAAACCTACCGCTTTCCCCTTGCTTCCCGGCTGTCCTTACGGCCCTGCCGCGCCTTTTCCGCCGGCTGTGAAAGCAAGCCCCGGAGCGGCACCGAGACCGGCGCCCGCGCAAAGGCGTCAACCGGTCCAGGGGGCGGACGGATTCGCAGGCATGATCCTAATTCCCGCGGGCGTATTTCATATGGGCAGTGCGCCGCAGGAAGGTCGCCCGGATGAACATCCGCGTCACGAGGTCCGGCTCAAGGCCTTTTACATTGCCAAACGCGAAGTAACCGTCGGGGAATACTGTGAATTCCTCGCTGCGGAAGGAGTCGAACCGAAAGGTGGGCCGTTGAGGATAGACTTGGACGACCGTTCCAGCCCCATTATGGTGGTCGGGAATAAGTTTCTGCCCAGAGAGGGGATGGCTGATCATCCAGTGGTGCTGGTTTCATGGCAAGGCGCATGTGATTATGCCAAATGGGCCGGAGGCCGCCTCCCCAACGCGGCGGAATGGGAAAAGGCCGCGCTGGTGACCACTGTGGACCTGCCCGGCGATTACCTGACCGTCCTTTCCAGGGATGGCAGCGTGCCGGTATCGCTTTCTTTGCCGGGACAAGGCGGTATTCGAGGAATAATCGGCAACGTCTGGGAATGGTGCGCCGACTGGTACGATCGGGACTACTATTCCAAGAGTTCCGATGCCAACCCTTTGGGACCGCAAACCGGACTGGAAAAGGAAATCAGGGGCGGTTCTTGGGCGTCGCCGGAGGCCTCTCGGCGCCCCGCCAACCGACACAAGGCCCCACCGGGAGGGTATTTTCGAACTATCGGCTTCAGGATCGTGAAAGATGCCGGCGATTAACGGTCCGACGCGTAATGAGGAGTTGCAAAAAAGGTGCGTGCCGGGCACCATACGGCGGTAAGAATATAGGCGGCGTAGTCTGGAGGAGGTTCATGGGTCTCAATGGTTCGTTTTCACCACCGGGCGACAAATCCATATCCCACCGAGCGGCCCTGTTTTCACTTCTCGCGACCGGTGAGGGGAGGTTCACCAATATGTCCACGGCCGAAGACGTAAGGTCCAGTCTGAGGGCTGTGGAACGTCTCGGAGTCGAAGCGGCCGAGGACGGGAACGTGGTGATACTTCGGGGACCCGCGAGAAAAAGCGCCGGCGAGGCTGCCCTCGATTGCGGAAATTCAGGGACCACCATGCGGCTCCTGATGGGCATCCTGGCGGGGCTTAACGGCGGCTTCATATTGGACGGGGACGGATCGCTTCGGAAACGCCCCATGGAGAGGGTTGCGGGTCCTCTCAGGCTCATGGGCGCGCGCATTGAATGCTGCGAAGGCAAGGCGCCCATCACGATAAACGGCGGCTCGCTGAAAGGTATTCACTATCGGCTTCCCGTTGCCAGCGCCCAATTGAAAAGCGCGGTGCTGCTGGCGGGTATTCAGGCGGAAGGTACCACCACCGTCGTCGAGCCCGTACCGAGTCGAGATCACACGGAGAGACTGCTGCCGCTGTTCCGGGGCCGGGTTGCCGCAGAGGGAAACAGTATCACCGTGGAGCGCTGCCGACTGTTTATGCCCGATTCGTTTCACATCCCGGGCGACACATCCACCGCCGCTTTTTTTCTGGCCGCGGCAGCCGTCATTCCGGGCAGCGACGTTACGGCTCGGGGCGTCCTTCTTAATCCTACTCGAACGGGCTCGCTCAACGTCTTGAAACGCATGGGAGCGTTTGTGGAAATAGAACCGCATGGTGACGCGCCCGAACCTTGGGGGACGGTAAGGGTAAAATATACACCGGCCTTGACTGGTACTGAAGTGGTTGCCGACGAGATCCCGTCGCTTATCGACGAAGTCCCGATATTGGCTTTTGTGGCCACTCAGGCCGAAGGTACCACGTGTTTTAGGGGAGTTGGAGAGCTCCGCGTCAAGGAATCGGATCGGCTTGCCGCTATTTCCGGACAGTTGGGGAAAATGGGCGCAACTATAAGGATCGAGGAAGACTGCCTCCTAGTGGAAGGCCCCACGCGACTTACCGCGCCTGCGCGTCTTGACTCCCTCGGTGACCATAGAATAGCTATGACGCTTCGGCTGGCCGGATTGAAGGCCGGAGCGGAACCCGAAATCACGGACGAGGCCTGCGCGTCGATATCATATCCGGGCTTTCGTGATGAGTTGGCCCGACTGATGAAATGAAGATGAAAT
>JAZDOF010000706.1:0-6757 GCA_043799015.1 Pseudomonadota bacterium
GCTATTTTCGGCCGCGCGCTGCTAACAGCGGAGACCAATGTGGATTTACCGCTGTTGGGCATGCCGACCAAGCCCACGTCCGCAACCAGCTTCAGTTGAAGAAGAAGCAGGCGTTCCTCCCCGGGCCACCCCTCTTCAGATTGCCGTGGAGTCCTATTGCCGGCGCTCGCGAAGCGGGTGTTCCCCCGGCCGCCCCTGCCGCCCTTCGCGGCGATAATCTTTTGTCCCTCACCGTCGAGGTCCACCAGGAGCTCCCCCGTGTCCGAGTCGTATATCTGCGTGCCGACCGGAACCTTGACCACCATATCGGCACCGCGTCTGCCGGTTAGGTCCTTGCCTTTGCCGTGCACGCCCCGCTGGGCCCGATACAATTGCCGGTAACGACAATCCAAAAGTGTAGTCATCGCGGGGTCGGCTTCAATGATTACACTCCCGCCGTCTCCTCCGTCACCCCCGTCCGGTCCGCCCTTTGGAACAAAGGCCTCCCGACGAAAGCTGAGGCAGCCGTTTCCCCCGTTGCCTGAAATAACTCTGATGCGTGTTTCGTCTACGAATTTCAAGGTGATGCCATGGCGAGCAATAAAGTGGACGAACTGCGGTTAGGAAAGCTGCAATCCGGTTCGATTCTCGGCACAAATCCGCATGCCGACCCTATGGAGGGTCGGCTTTTCCAATTAACCATATAAATACATTGGTCCTTTGTCGGTCGCTGCCGACGGTAACGAGGCTTTTCCGGCAGGTCCGTCGGCGCTTTGCGACCACCGGATCGTATCCGAGGCAGGCACCGAAGTCCGTCATCTGCTGGAGAATTCTAAGTGCCGCTATTACGGATGTGGCGGCCGGAGCCTCCGCGTATCCGGTATGCGGCCTAGTTCAATCCCATCGGCCCATGATTCATGCCGAGTCGCCTCAGAACCCGTCAAACGCCCGTATCCGCGTTCTGAACCTGCGGTACGATAAGGACTCGCTTCCTGTCCCGGCCCATGCGTTCGTATTTGACCGCACCGTCTATCATGGCAAAAAGCGTGTAGTCTCTTCCCATCCCTACGTTTTCACCGGGATGTATCCTTGTCCCTTTCTGGCGGACGAGGATGTTGCCCGCACGCACTTCCTCTCCGGCGTAGCGCTTTACGCCGAAACGCTGACCCGGGCTATCACGGCCGTTCCTGGAACTTCCGCCTGCTTTCTTGTGGGCCATTGATCATCCTCCTATGGCTATTCCTGCCGGCTTTCCGCAGCGCCGGCGACGGTCGCCTCAGCCGGGGCTTGGGTCTGTTCGACCACTTGGGCCGTTTGCTCGGGTACGGGTACCGCTTGAGCTACCGGTTCCTCACTGACAGCGTCAGCCGCGCCGGTGCTTATTTCGTCGATTCTAAGCAGCGAATACCACTGACGATGCCCTTGCTTCTTGTGATATCCCTGTCTTCGCTTCTTCTTGAATACGACTATCTTTCGGTCCCGGGCGGTTCGCACCACGGTGGCCTTGACCTGTACGTCATCGAGGTATGGGGTTCCGAGTTTGATGCCGTCGGGGCCGCCGAAAGCGAGCACAGGCGCTATGTCGAGTGAAGTCCCGGGGTCGCCGGAGACTTTTTCGACTTTGAGGTGATCGCCGGGTTCCACGATATACTGTTTTCCACCTGTCGTGACGACGGCGTACATGCACTACCTCCTGAAGGTAAAAAAGGGAATTACATCACCTGTGAGGTTCTCTGTCAAGACAAAACAAGCGGTGTCGGTCGAATACCTACTCCTCGCCTTCCCTTGCCCCATAGGCCAAGCCTATTCGGTACAATACCACAACATTGGTGTGGACGGCCAAATAGGCCAGTGCGGCAGCGGGCGCATACGGCACGAAAGGACTCAAGATGCCGGACAGGGCCGCAATCGTTGTTCTTGTGCCCTTCGAGGCAAGGGTCGGGCCCCCCAGTCCGATTCCCAGATTCTCCGCCCGAGCGCTGGAATAGCTTATGAGGCCGCCGCCCACAAGGGCCGCGCCTCCCACCGCTACGAGCAGCCAAATCGGCATATCCATTCGGCCGTTAAAGGCGATCAGACCGATTACCAAGAAGCCGTCCGCGTAGCGATCCAGAACCGAGTCGAGGAAAGCACCTGCGCGTCGTGCCCTGCCCGTGAGGCGCGCCAACTGTCCGTCAACCCCATCGAGGACTTGAGATGCAGCGGCAACTAAACCCGCGGTCAGCCCCCAACCCGCGGCAAAGATGAATCCGGCACATACACCCAGAACTGCGGAGACCGCCGTGATCATCCAGGGCTCCAACGGGCCGACTCCCGCAAGTCGTAGAGTCAGCGGTGCCGATAGGTTCAGTTTGATCCACTTGAGCACGAAACGATCGGTGGGTTTGGTTCGCCACGACTGCTCGGCGGGATCGGTCAAAGAGGCCATTGGGGCTCCCCTATTCTCGGATGGTAAACGTTCATCGCGCCGGCCCACGGAAAATCAAACCACAAAGGCACCAAGACACGAAGGAGGATTTGAAATGATTGACAAATATCCATTGACTTGCGGATCGTGTTCGCCTGTCAGTGCAAGCGGACGCTTGGCCCCGCAGAGATCTGAAAAACATTAGCCTTTGATTTCTTTGGGCCTTTGTGTCTTCGTGGTTAATTCCTCGTCTATCGTGGTGAACGATTACCTCGGATGTACGTCCAGCCGGAGGTCACGGCGGAGCAACCACGTTACGCGGCCTCGACCGGCTGGGCACGCAGGCCCGGTCGGCATCCTAACAGACCAAGAACAGCCCGACAAGAAGTTGGAAGCGAGCGCGCTTCACGGCCCGGATTCGGCTTCAAACCGCCGGAGAAGTGAACTCGACTGCGCCCTTCCACGGTGAAGCTGCTCATGGTAAGCTTTTCAAGACAGATCTCAGGCACCGGTTCATGTAGCCATTCTTGTGGGGCAGGCTTGCTGGCCTGCCGAGATCGCACTAAGAAAATTCGCAGGCTAGAAAGCCCCACGTTGTGATTGGAATTTCCCGCTCGTAAGTGAATGGTTACCCGGTTCATCCGGATTCTTCCGGCCGGCCGTTCGGCATGCGAATCGTTGCGCCCAAACCGAGGTAAGCAATATGGACCCGATCAAGATCGCCGTGGTAGGGATCGGCAACTGTGCAAGCGCACTATTGCAGGGGATGCGATACTACCGAAACAAGACCCCTGGGGACGCCGTGGGCCTGATGCATTGGGATATCGGGGGCTACAAGCCGTTTGACATAAGCGCGGTTATAGCGTTCGACGTGGATGCTAGAAAGGTGGGCGGAGACTTGTCGGACGCGGTCTTCGCGCCGCCCAATTGCGCTCTCCGCTTTTGCGACGATCTTCCCCCCTCCGGCGTCAAAGTGAAGATGGGGCGCGTGCTGGACGGCATCTCCCCCCACATGGCCGACTACCAGGAAAACGTAACCTTCGTGAAGTCCGACGAACCCGAACCGGACGCAGAAACGGTTGTAAAGGAATTAAGGGACTCGGGCGCCGAAATGCTCCTCACCTACCTACCGGTGGGCTCGGAACAGGCCTGCCGGTTTTACGCCGAGTGCGCGCTCGAAGCGGGTCTGGGTCTGATCAACAACATACCCGTATTCATCGCCGGTGATCCCGTATTGAGACGACGTTTCGAGGAGCGGGGCCTTCCCATTATCGGAGACGACATAAAGTCACAGTTGGGGGCCACCATAGTTCACAGGGCCTTGGCTGACCTCTTTCGCAGGCGAGGCGTCAGACTCGACAGGACTTATCAACTTAATACCGGTGGTAATACGGACTTCCTGAACATGCTGGACCGTCATCGTTTAGCTTCCAAGAAGACTTCCAAGACCGACGCGGTTCTGTCCGTCGTCGGTAACGACATCCGCACGGAAGACGTTCACGTAGGCCCCAGCGATTACGTACCATGGCAAAAGGACCGGAAGGTCTGCTTTATCCGCATGGAAGGCAAAATTTTCGGAGACGCACCTATCGAACTGGAACTGCGCATGGCGGTGGAGGACTCCCCGAATTCGGCCGGAGTCGTGATCGACGCGGTCCGGTGCTGTAAACTCGCTCTCAACCGCGGTGAAGGAGGAGTTCTGCGAGGCCCATCCGCCTATTTCATGAAGCACCCCCCCGAGCAATTCCCGGACGATGAGGCCTACCGAATGACGGAAGACTTCATCAACGGCTGAAGGCCCGGTAGTTCAGACGCCGGCCGTTCTCTTGAGGCGTTCCTCTATGCCCCATGTCCGGATCAATGAGGCCGCGCTCTTTGGTACGAGATGGTCCCACTGTTTGCCGGCAATCATTAGTCCACGAATGTTGGACCCCGTAAGGCCCTTGGTCGAGGGTGTCCTGCGCCACATGACATCTACCCTAAGCCCCCGGGATTCGAGAAGTTCCAATTTCCGCTCTCCCCAGGCATCACATATGGTGATAAAAAAGACCGCATCCATGGGAACGTAGTGATGATAGAGGTCGGGAACGTTAATCGGGAACGGGACCACCGAAAAGTCGTCTCGACTCACCCCGGCTTCCGACAAAACGGCCCCAACCATGAGGTATCGCTCGAAATACGTTAGAGGATTGGCGGAAAGCCGGCTTCTGGGGGAATCGGCGGGATCGTCGCGGGTAAGCGAGGGGTCGGGGTTGGTAATGCCCACCACCAGGTGATTGCAGCGTGCCTTGCCCGCGAGCAGATACTCCAGATGGTCGTTGTGCAGGATCTGAAATCGACCGTGAATAACCCCGAGCGGAGCGGTCGGATTGTCAGGCGTTGGTTTCTTGCTCCCATCTTCTTTGAACATTGCGGTATTCGATTGTTCCTCCTGGATGGTATGGTGATGATTGATGGTGCGAAACCCGCAATCGCCTCGACGGATGCCTACACTGGGAAATAAAGCATATTTCTCTTTCCTTGTCGCGATCTTTTTCGCACCGACAGCCGGAAAATCTTCGGGTCTGCGATTCTATTCCGCGTCATGCCGCGGTCATCGCACAGATAGGAACCGTTGAGACCGACGTTATTGAGAAGTTACGTGCGTTCCTCTTCCGGCTTACTTTCCTGGGCCGCGTCCCATTTTGCTTTGTCCGCTAAATACTTATTGTGAATCTGCTTGGCACCCATCACGCAATACGTGACCAGAATTGCATCTCTCTCCGCCTGGGCCAGATTGTTCCAGTAGTCTTCGTCGGCGATCGTCTCAAAGAAGTCCAGAGCCTCCTTCATCATCAAGCTGTAGAGGGCTATTGTCAACCTTGTGGTCTCTCCGCCACAAAGTGGATTGAAAAAACCCGCGCCCTGGGTCAGCGTCCTGATCAACAACTTGTAGTCTTCTGCATAGGCGTTGAGCTTTAACGGGTCATCGGGGTAGACCCTCTCATATACCCTTGCAGAAGCCCGATCGCCGTCGCTATTTGCATGTTGGCCGGACCGCAATCAGCCAGCACCGGATGCTGCCTCTTCTGCGTGAAAGACGGCTTTATGACATCGCCGTAATCGAATGCCTCCCTTGCCCAATAGTCGTTGTCCGACCCAGGGAGTACGTTGTTCAAGGCCGCATACAGGTCTACGAGCGTCTGCAAGGCGATCTGATCGCGATACCAATCGTTTTCCTTCGCCATAACCCCGGCAATCGCCCCCGGCGGCACTCCCATAATGTCGGCCATCCGCCGTATGTCGCCTGAATTGCAGCATATCCACCTTAATGCACGAGAATCCCATGCCTTGATTTCCGCGTCGTAGCCGTAGGCTTCCTTCTTTTCACCCTTTGTCTCTCCTCTTTAATATGGGATATCCTTATCTTGGCTCATTCCTATAAACCACTGCGGTTCGATTCGTCTGAAAACCTGATCCCATCTGCCGAAAGCAGGTGGATATTTATTGAGCGTGTCATATATTCTCATATTGCCGTAATGCTGGCTAAGAACAGGCAAACTGAGTTTCCCGTCACGCACGCGCGGCACAAAGGGCGTGTAGTAGTATTCCTTCCACACGGCGTCCCCGTATTCCATTCTAACAACCAGCTTGTGTACCGCGAAAATGACACCGGAGTATTTGCGCGCGAAGGGCCCGTGGGCCTGAAATACCTTGCTGAACGCATCATGCGAATATGGGTCCGGCGGCAGCCATGCCTGTCCGTCACGATTTATCTTGCGTACACCAAGCTTGTCCATAATCGCCTTTATCTCCGGCGTGGGTATGAACCCTTTCTCAGGGTGGTAGTCAAACGCCGACGGGTCCTCCCTAAAGGTCTTTGCAAGTTTTTCGAAATCATCACGATGCGCTCGAAAATTCTCGATCATGGCCTCGTCGCTCGGAAGAGACCTGATACAGCCCGGTATGTCGGGAACGAAGAAAGCATACAGAAAAGGCAAAGACAAAAGAAGGACGATGCCGGCAAGTACCAGCAGTGATTCGAGTATGCATCGTAGAATGTATACAAGTAAGCTACGCCTTCGTTGCTTCATGATTGCTTATCCTGATCGCCGGCTTTGCATGAGATGCTCATGCGCAATCCCTTCTTTCCCGTCGCCGGCACAGCCTCTTCGGGCCCCTCCGCGCATTGACATCGGATGACCGTTCTTCTTGCACCTTTTAACGTGTTAGCCACCCACGGCTGGGATAACCGCGAAGCCCACCATTCATGCCGCGTCGGTAATCCCAAATAGGCATCACGCGGCACCTCGAATGAGATCCGGAGGTTGGCAAGCGCCCCTTTGTTCGAGGGCGGTCGGCCCCCTGTTCTTTGAACTGTCGTTGCACCGG
>JAZDOF010000721.1:0-8933 GCA_043799015.1 Pseudomonadota bacterium
CATGTCCGCGGCCCGTGTCGCCCTTCAGCTTCGCACGCAATAAGGCCATCAGGAAAAGTGCCGCGAGTATCGGGCAGATCATCTGTATATGGTGGTAAAGAGCGGTCCTATAGAAAAGATCAAAGTGGAGGTCGGCCGGAAAGGGACCCAAATTCAACAAGATATACAACTGCTTCAGATTTACCAAGAAAGAGAATCGCCCTTTGGCAAGACCGCTCACGGGCAATATGACGCCTACCGCGAAATAATTGAACGCGAGATAACCCGTAAGGACCGCCGCACTTGGGAGACACAGGAACAGCACTCGCTTGAGCCTTACGCGGAGAGAGTCACGAGTCGAAAACAGTACGCACGCACCCAAGGAAGCCGGAAGAAAGACATCGTCGAGTCGAGACATGATCATTAAGGCGATCAGCAGCCCAAGGGCCGGCCAAAGATACCTTTCCATGCGACGCTCGCCGGGTTCGCCGCACAAAACAGCCGTAAGGGCAAGCACCGCGCCGCCGAAGAAGACGGTCAGGCAACTCTCCATCCCGTTCATGAACGACCACGGTGATCCGTGGCCGGGGTACGCGAATGAGAAGGCCAGATAAAACGGCCCTGGAACCATAAGCAGAGCGAGGAGGTTTGACCTAGTGATGCGATACGCCGCGAAGACGGCGGCGCAGAACCCCGTTACCGTAAGCAGAACGCTCACGATAAAGACCCTTGAAATTACTCCCGCTTGATCGGTCTTGTCCGCCGAATCGACTAGGAACGTTACAATTATTTGCCACAGAGGATGAAAACCGTTAGTAGGCAGTTCCCCGTCAAAAGTATAGAATCCGAGTTTCGAGTGCATTCCGACGGCAAGATAGTAGAAGGCATCCTGCGCAAAATAATTGAAAATCGCGTGTAGCCCCAATTCCTTGACGCAGTACATCGGCGGCAACAAGAGAAGCGGCGCGACCCACAGGATCGCCGGGAGGCAGCCGAAGCGGCCCGGGATGCGTGGGGCTTTCGGTTGGGGCAATTCGTTCATGCGGCGACAGGACCTTTTCTTGGTCGCACAGGGGCTTTACCCGCTCACGGGCATCTTCCTACGACCGCAGTCTATCACTCAACCACGGAAACGGCCATGGCCGAGATCGGTCACGATCGACCATGAAGACACCCCTTGGTTTGGGTGATGGGGCGGCTTGTCGGCGTCGTCCCCGGAGAGCCGGGGTGCTGGGGAGACAGGCCCGGATTCCCACTTCCGCGCGTATGACGGAGTTCAATCCGGGTGCTTGGAGATTGCTTCGTCGCTGCTCTCCTCGGAATGATATGTATGCGGTACGGCAGTATTCAGGCAAAAGGACGATTCTACAGGCCGGCCCCACCGGTTTTCCGGACATGAGAGTTTTTGGGTCGTTGCGCCCCGTTTCCCGACGAAACCATTGAGACATCGTGTATGATGGTGCTACACTGCCGGCGGTACGGGGTTGATGAAGGCCGGGTATGCGGGAAAACTCGCTCTAAAGAATGAAAGCGAAAGCCGGCGATAGTTCGGGCCCTTGCGGTCCCGGAACCCCCCGGGAATGCGCCCGCCTGGGAATTAAGGCCGAGCCGTACCTGTGAACGGCAGGAGGGATCATATGATAATAGGGATTCCAAAAGAGATCAAACAAGACGAATACAGGGTTGGTGCGGTTCCCGCCGGCGTACGGATGCTTGCGGCCCACGGCCACAAAGTGATGGTGGAAGAAGGGGCGGGAGCGGGGAGCAGCATCGGCGACGAAGAATATGTCCGGGCCGGAGCGGAGATCGTGACATCCGCAGAGGAAGTCTACGGCCGCGCGGACATGATAGTAAAGGTAAAGGAACCCCAATCCGTTGAAAGCAAACTCCTCAGAGAAGGACAGATCCTTTACGCCTATCTGCACCTTGCCGCGGCCGAGGAATTGGCGGCCGCGTTGATCGCGCGCAAGGTAACGTGTGTGGCCTATGAAACCATACAGTTGACGGACGGGTCCCTCCCGCTGCTCACGCCCATGAGCGAAGTTGCGGGACGGATGTCGGTGCAGGTGGGCGCGAGATTTCTGGAGAGGACGCAGGGTGGACGTGGTATCCTCCTGGGCGGCGTGCCCGGCGTGAGTCGAGGACGGGTGGCCGTCATAGGCGCGGGTACCGTCGGAAGGGCGGCGACCAAAATAGCGGTGGGCCTTGGTGCGGAGGTCCATCTGCTGGACGTCGATCAGCGAAGGCTGATGTACATGGATGATGTGTTCGGGAGCCGCATCACGACCCTTATGTCCAATTACGACAATTTGTTCTCATCCATAGCCAATGCCCATCTGGTTATAGGAGGAGTCCTGATACCGGGAGCGCGTGCCCCGCACCTCGTGGACAAGGAAATGGTGGGGGCGATGAAGCCGGGTACGGTGATCGTTGATGTGGCTATAGATCAAGGAGGCTGCGTGGAGACGTCCAAACCCACCACGCACCATGACCCCGTATTTACTGTTGACGACGTGATTCATTACTGTGTTACCAACATGCCCGGCGCGGTTGCCAGGACGTCCACCTTCGCTCTCACCAACGTGACTCTGCCGTACGCGTTGAAACTGGCAGACCAAGGATTTCGAGACGCGGTGCTCTCGGACCCGGCGCTGGCCCAGGGCGTCAACATAATGGCCGGAGCGGTCACACACAAAAATGTTGCGGAGGCCCTCGGCAGGCCGTATGTGCCTTTGGCCGAAGCGCTTTCCTAATCGGAGCGGCCCATGATGGGCCTCGACCACGGTTCACCGCGTGACGAAAACGGTCGTGAATGCCTTTTTCGAAACTGCGGAATCGAAATACGGACATGTGTAAATCGGTGCTCTCGGAGAATGTGCCATGTCGATCGAAAAGACTATAGTCATCAATGCAGCGGGAATGGGCTCGCGGTTGGGTCTGGGGACGACCAAATGCCTGCTTGAGGTTCGGGGCAAGACAATTCTCGAATGGCATCTGGAAGCTCTGAAGGAGTTTGAAGACGTACGCGTCGTAGTCGGCTTCCGCGCGGAGGAAGTTATTGCTCGCGCTGTTCGCACCCGAAATGATCTCATTTTCGTCTTCAACCACGACTATAGAAATACGGGAACCTTGGCCAGCCTGGCCGGAGGAACTCGTTTCGGCGGGGATTTCGTGGTTTCGGTGGACGGCGACCTTCTCCTTCGCCCTCGAGACCTGCTGGATTTCTGTCGTAGGACCGGACCGGTGCTGGGAATTTGCCCACCGTGTACGGATGAGCCGGTATATGCCAGAGTCAAGGAGGAAGGGGGTACGCTTCAGGTCGAGTCTTTTACCAGGGAATCCGGAGATTGGGAATGGACCGGCCTTCTCCAGGTACCCGCTGCTTGGATCAAAGTGGGCCCCAAACACGTCTACCAAGTGGTGCTGGAATACCTGCCTCTCCCGGCCGTCATCATAGAGACTCGGGAAATCGACACGTACGCGGATTACAGAAGGGCCCTGGACTGGGCCGATGAGATAGATTTGAGATGTACGTATCTTCCCGTACCAGGTGCCTCCGGCCTTGGTCAAGACAATGAATCCGTTCAGCAGTGACCGTTCACCGTTACGGAAGACGCATGAACCGCCAAGGCTCAAGAAAATCCTAAGCATTCAACGCCGGAACCGGAAATAAACCACGAAGACACAAACGAACGAAGGATCAGGTGCTCTCAATTTGTAAAGAAAATTATCTTCTTATGGTAGCCTGACCTTGCAAAACCGGCTATTTTCAACGTTCACAGGATCCGACCATATCGGTGAACGTCCTCTGACTTCTTCGTGTCTGCATAAGCGTTCAATGCACGCCGGAGCTGAACGCCAAAGAAAATCGAGGTCCGCAGGTGATTATCCGCGGACCCGGTCCATGCGTCCGCCCGAGTTCATGGCGGTTCGCATGGAATGATCAGCACCGGTCCCTTTTGCAATAAGGTGCCGTACGTAAGACCAAGGGAAATTAAATGATTGATTACGCCATCATTTTAGCCGCAGACGTGCCCGGTTCCCGCAACGTTTTGTCCCTGACGGCGCAAGTGGGTCATATAGTGGACGGGGTAAAAATAGCAGCCGCAACGTTGTTGGAATCAGGAGTGTCGCTTATCGGACGCATTCGTGACGTCGTGGAAGACAAACCGATTTTAGTGGATCTTAAAATCGCCGACATAGGATTCAGAACCTCCAAGGGCTGGGAAGGTACAAATGCCAAGACCATAAAGAGCCTGCAAAATTGCGGAGCCACCCATGTTACGGTTCACGGATTCCCCGGTCCCTTTTCGGTGGCCGAAGCGGTCGAGACGTGCCATGCACTGGGATTGAAAGCGCTTCTCCTTCCGACCATGAGTCATCCAGGGGCCGAGCTTTTCTTTCGACGACCCATTTTAACGGGCGAAGTCCCGGCCCAACTTCGGCGGGTGCATCCTGACCCGGAGTTCTCTCGGAACCATGAGATTACCGATGTTACGGAAGCCATACTCGCCATCGGCGAAGCCTTGTACGCGGACGGTTACATAGGTCCGGCAACTCGGCCTGACGATCTCCGGCGATACCGGCGTTTCACCAAGAAGCCCATTTGGTGCCCGGGGTTCGGTAGACAGGACAGCCTTGGAAGAAGTCTCGAAACCCAATTGCGCGAATGGGCCGCGATCGTGGGACCTAATTCGGCCGCCATCGTCGGTTCATCCATATACTCCGCCGCGGATCCCGCCGCCGCGGCACTGGAAGCGGCGGAACTCAGGAACAAGGTAACGAGCGGTCTATGAACGATATGTCGGGGTTTAACTTTTTCGGACATATAGCCGGTAACAAGAGTTTCGTCCGAAACAGGGAGATGTCGGAGCCGGCCGGATCCCCCCGGCGCTCGTTTTTCTTGAGCCCGGTAGGGAGGGCCAAACGCGGCGTGGGGAGAGATGACCATCCCGCTTTTTCCAAAGGAGGGAAGGGGGGATTTTCATGAGAAGTCCCGAAGATTTCCGCCCGTATAAACCGACGGTTCTTTCCGCAACCGTTAAAGTTGCGGAGAAACGACGCCGGAACGGCTTCGGTTCGGCGTGACGTCATGAAATTGGTGGTTTCAATCGACGTCGAGGAAGAGGGTTTGTTTTCGGGGCAATATCCCGAGCGCGACGTGCCGGTCGAAAACGTGCCTTGCTTGATGAAACTCGACACCCTCTTTCGAGATCAAGGAATCCGGCCTACCTTGCTGATAAGTTATCAGGCGGCCGCAAAGCCGCGTCTCGGTGAGTTCCTCGCAGGCCTCAAGGAACTGTGGGGTGCCGAGATAGGGGCTCACCTGCACCATTGGAACACGCCGCCATTTGAACCGTCGCCGTACCGGCAACCGGTACCGTCCGAGTTAATGTCCGAGGACCTGTTGACCGCCAAATTGGACACCCTCATCGGGACGCTGCAGCGGATGGGGTCGGAGCCGATCTCTTTTCGCATGGGGCGGTTCAACATGGGGCCACGAATGTTCAGCGTGCTGCAACGCTCCTCCATCAAGGTCGACAGCAGCGTGGCGCCCATGCGCCGGGAATACGGGGGGCCGGATCACATCCCCGCCCCCACCGATCCATATTACCCCGATGCGGCGGACATACGACGACCGGGCGGATCGAGGATCCTGGAAGTCCCCATAACAGTGCTCCCTTTGATCCCTCGCCTGGGCGGTCTGCTCGAACGACTGGAACGGAGAGTTGGGGCACGGGAGCAGACGGCTCGGTTCGCCCAGTACGTGGGATCGGTCGCAATTCAGCCGACGGCCCTGGGGCCGGCACGACTGAGGGCCGCATCATGGGAGCATCAAAGGCGGGGAGGACGGCTGATAACGCTGTTCTTTCATTCATCGGAGTTGATGCCCGGCGGCTGCCGAGAACACGCGACCGAACACGATGTGGACCGGTTCCTGAAAAAGCTGGGATCTTACCTGAGTTGGCTTCGGGGGACTCTGAAAGCGGAGTCGATCACGCTGTCCGAAGTGATGGAGGCAGCGCCTGCGGGTTCCTTACCCGGCCGGACGCTCACTGGGTCTGCCATCCTTTAATCTTGGCGAGATATTCGCCCGGGAACCCCCAAAAAGTAGCTGCTTCGAGCACTTTTTGCTTATATGTTCGGGTGGGCCACACGTTGCGCCGCTTGTCCCGGTTGGGCGAAGCGCGATAAACCCATGCATATACCGTCTTTCCGTCCTCAAGCCTTTTGACGGCCATCCGCCTATCACCGCGGGAGTATGCTTCGGGATGTCCTTCACGACGGTCCAACGCGTCGAGCAGGGGATCGCGGATTTCCAGCAGCAGTCCCCATATGCCGCAACCGGATCGGGGCTCTATGTTAACGGCGCCGCCGCCTCTGGAAGACGAATAATAGTTCCAGACGAAGTCATGCCCGTCGAGAACCGCGGGGGACGCGTCGACCAGGTCGGAAGGGTCGTAGCCGTTGAACTCCAACCAGGCAAGAAGCTCGGCATGATTGATTTTAGTTCCGTAGGCAAAGACGTGACACGTGGGGCTTGCGCCCGGAATCAATCCTTGATCGCGCGAAACCGACGCGGCCTTGGAGCCGACCGTCTCGACCGGGTTATCGGCGGCCTTTGGGGAAGTCGTCACGGATCGATCCCCGGGAGGCGACATGTTCTCCCATTGGGGGACCCCGCTCCGTTGTACGTCCGCCGTCTCTCCCGTGCGACGTTTCTCCATCGAGGCCGTGGACTTCTCCGAGATAGGAGGCCGGATCGGCCGGCTGACTTGGGGGTCCTGTTTGAAAGATGCTTGACGGTATTGAGGCTTGGGATCGCGTTCCGGGGTCGCATCTCTTTCCACTGTGGGTCCCGAAACGGGAGGCTCGCCCGCACGAGAATCGGCCGGCCTTTCTCGCGCCGGCGGGGTAGGGGCCGGATCAGCCGACCCGCCGGTGGAGCCGGGCTTGGTCGACAAAGGTCCGGAGGTTCGAGCCTCGGCGTCCTTCTTCGCTGCCGGCGGTTCCCTTTCGGCCGGTCCGGCCGCGGCCGCCGCATGCTTGCGTCGCTCCTCCGGAGCAGATATCCCCGGTGACGCGTCAGGACTACCAGCGCGACGGGTTGAGACACCCGCGTGCGCGTTTTCTTCTTTTTGCACCGGTTTGTCAGGTTTGCCGACTCTCTGCGAGTTGGGCTGCTCGTTCCGGATAGTCTCGTCGGCCGTAAGCCTTACCGTGGCTTCGGGCACCGCCTTTGACTTAATCGACGCGACACCCCTAACCGCCTTCGGCCGTAAGCCGTTGCCCTCCGTGTCAACCATCCTACACTCTAGGTTCGGCTCGGGAGCGGTGGTCTCCAAAGCGACCTTCTCTTTTGCAAGCCGTTCTTCAACGAGAAAAGGTTCCAGCCTATCGTGAACAACGTTCCAGACGTATTGCTTCATATCGTAAAAGGCCCCGCCATCCTCGTACAGCTTGAACCACCACTCGTTTTGAGCCTTGTCGTAGCACATGCGAAGTTTTTTTGCCGCGGGATGCTTTTTTGCCAGGTCGCGCGCAATTTCACGCACCCTTGATTCTATGTCGGCTTTTGTACGAAGCGCCTTCTTGACGGTCTTGTCGTTCGCACCGGAACCGGAGACCCGAGTTCGGCCGGAATTTCCGGGAGGCTGCGCGCCGTAGGACGCGTCGAATAGTACTTGCAAAGGGTCCGGTTTGTCGGAGTCGGGCGCGTCCTCATCCGGCGCGTCGGGATCTTTCGTGTCAAGGGGCGAGTGCTGCGGTCGGACGTCGCTCTTGACCACTGTGGAAGCCCCGGGTCTGGAGACCTCCTGCACGGCCGCACGACATCCGGCGAGACATAATGCCGCTATGGCGAACACCAAAATTGTCAGCTCCCGGACTCTCAAATCACCCACCGGATTATCGAAGCGATACGGACTTTGGTAACGGAAATCACTTTATTATTACATTCTTTGGGGTGCGGCAGTCAACGTTAAGTTCGACTGACCCCGAACCCTCACGTCCCTTTTACGGATTCCTCGATGATCCTGGAAGCGCCGGCGGATACCGATGTAAAGCGGATTTCCGCTTCATATCCCTCGGGACCATGCTTCACGGAAATCACTTTTGCGTAGACCTCGCCTGTTACTTGGCCCTTGTGACCTTGTCGGAGCTGCATCTTAAGGTTCTCCCATTCGTGCAAGGGCGCTGACGAGAGTATCACCGCAGAGTTGCGCGACAGGAGGACGACTCGTGCGCGGTCCTCAGTCGCAGTCATGGTCTTGGCCTGCAATCGTTGGAACCGGACTTCGATGGGGTCCATAGGCTCACATCCGGTCTCTTCCCTGTCCGGCAGGCTGATATCATATTCTCCACGTATCCCTCGCACGTCATAGAGGTTCACCGGTTCGTTGATGCCCTTCATCTGCACTTTGAGAACATTCTTGACATCCAAGATGTCCGACGTGCGATCGTACACGGCCTGGCTGACCAGCACCTGGCCGCCCACAGTAAAGGACTCGATGCGGCCGGTGAAGTTCACCTGGGCGCCGACGGCTCCGTACTTGGCTCTTTTCTCGGACCCGATGTTGCCTACGACCACTTCACCCGTATTTACCGCTATCCCCATCTCCAACCGGGACAGTCCGTGGGATTGGTTTTCATTATTGACCTCTTCCCTCTCCAACTGCATTCTCAGGGCACATGCCACAGCGTGGGCCGGGTGATCCTCCAAGGCTTCCGGTGCTCCGAAAAAGGCCAGGATTCCATCGCCTATGATCTCGTCGATAGTCCCTCGGTGGTCTATGAGGATCTCCACCATCTTGCCCAAGTACCGGTTGAGAAAAGCTATCACTTCTTCGGGCGGCATCACGGAAGTCAGGGCGGTAAATCCTCGGAGATCGGACATAATCATGGATATCTCCCGGAGTTCTCCGCCCAACTTGAGTCCGTCGCCCGATTCGAGC